>JBCCAW010000435.1:0-5181 GCA_039814655.1 Myxococcota bacterium
GAACGGCGCTCGCCGCTCGCTCGAGAGGTTCGGCGCCGGAAGGGAGAAGGAGTTCGAGCCGAGCAGCAGCACCGTCGTCGCCGCTCCGCCGCTCAAAGACTCGCCGACCTCGGGAGAAAGGGAGGAGTCGCCGCAGGCGGGGTAGCCTGCGACGACTCCCAGAAGGACCGCGAAGCGCCGGAGCACGCGGGATGGGACTCGCATGAGGGGCACGCGCCCTCGGGTCCTCGCGGTCAGCTGATTCATCGCGCGCCCTTGGGTCTCAGAGGGCGTCCGCAGGGATCGAGAAGCCGAACTCCACGAAGACGTCGGTGAAGAGCGACTCGAGCGTACGGAGCTCGTCGATGAGTGCCTGCACGCGAGCGTTGCCTTCCGTGTTCGTCGGAAGGATCTCGTTGTCGAAGGGCGCCTGCAGCCCCTGCGCGGCGGTCACCGCGGCCGTCACCTGCGCGTCGACCTGGTCCGCGAGCGAGGCGTTCGCGGCGCGGACGACGTCGCTCATGCTCGTGCCGGACACGACGCTCCCATCGAGGCGCGTGTAGCGCCCGGTCCAGATGTTCCGAATGCCGATCACGTCGTAGAGCATGTCGTTGTGCGTGTTGTCGGCGAAGCACGAGTGCTCCTCCTCCTGGTCGCCGGCGTCGAGCGCGGCCTGGAGCCGCTCACCTGCCGTCTCGAAGCCGCTGAGCACGATGAGGCCAGTGAGGATGCGGGTGAGTCCCACCTCCGGCGGCTCCGTCTCCTGCTGCGTCCGGTACGTGTCACCGGTGCCCGCCCAGGAGTCGACGAGGAACTGCAGGTTGTCGAGGAGCAGCTCGCTTGCCGTCGTCAGGTAGTCTGCGCGCCGATCCGCGTTTTCGAGCGTGGTGTAGTCCGTGAAGGGCCGCTGGCCCGGAAGCCGGTCGGCCGGCGGGGTCAGGTCCTGGCCCCAGAGCAGGAACTCGATGGGATGCCAGCCCGCGGCCACGTCGGACTCGCCATCTTCCCCATTCACGTTCGCGAGGCTCGTGGTCGTGATGTCGAAGCTGGCGTCGTTGATGCGGCCGGCCGTCGCGTTGCCCTCGACATAGTCGACGGTCAGCTCGTCCATGGGCCAGGCGTTGATGAGCCCTTCCGGGTCGCCGTCGTCGCCGTCGATGGGCCCGTCGTAGAAGCGATAGACCTCCGTCTGGAGATAGGGGATGCGCGCGTCGAGCCACGCCTGCTGGGCGGCCTCGAGCGAAGCGTCCGACGGTGACGCCACGAACGCATCGAGGGCCCCGTCCATGGCCTGCGCCGCGGTCAGCGAGTCCTCGTAGCTCGCGCGGACGATCTCGCCGTAGGTGGCCACGGCCGCCGAGGCATTGCTCGGGAGACCGCCGGAATCGCTGTCGCCGCAGCCCGCAGAGACCGGGAGCGCGAGCGCGAAGGCTGCGACCGTCAGTTTATGAAAATGAAAATGAAACTCGATTTCGAACATTGCCTGAATCCTCGTCCCGTCCCGAAGCGGGGACAAGGCCGCCGCTTCATCTAGCGAGATTTTCTTGTCTCGCGTGCCACTTGGCGAAAATGCCGAGGCTTTAGGCCGCGTCGCCTCGGCGAAGACGAACCGCGACGGCGATGCGCCCATCCAGCTGTCGCGTCCGCGATGCGGCCACGAAAAGGCCGGCCGCCACGAAGGTGAAGGCGAGGTCCACGCTCCCCGTGGTGCCCCCCAGCGTCGGAGCCGTGCCGGTGGCCCACCAACCAGCGAGTGGGCACGCCGCGAAGGCAGCGGCAGCCGCCACGAGGAGGAACCGCAGCGTGAAAAGCGCCGGCTTCACCGCGCCCAGCGTCGTGCCCGCCACAAGCGTGAGGAAGAAGCCGGCCGCCATGAAGCCTCGCGCTTGCGCACCCAACGCCAGCGCGGCCGCCCAGCAGAGGATGAGGGCCGCCGTCGCGAGGGGAAGCGCCGCCGTCGCTCCGGTCACCATGGCCAGTGGCCGTTCCCCCCGGTTTGGGTCTCGCTTCCGGGCCCGCGTTGCCCAAAGCGCGAAGCCCGTGCCCGCCAGGACGCAGGTCAAGAGCCCCAAGACGAACCAAAGCAGCTTCGTCGAGGCCCCCGCCAGCGTGCCGAAGTGGAGCGCGCCAATGAGCTGCAGCAAAAAGGTCGCGAAGCTCGGCGACGACCCGATGTCGCCGCCTTCGCGGAGGAAGCGACCGTCGTGGCCGTCGTAGACGAACTGCTCGTTGGTGAAGGTCCACCCGCTTTCGCCTACGTTCACCGTCACCAAGAGGCCGTCCCCTTCTTCTGTCCGCTCGATGTCGATGCGCGTGACCGGGCTTCCCGAGCGGACCTCGGCGTCGCGAACGACCCGACCGAGCGGGGCTACGGTTTCCCGCGCCTCCACCGTGGTGGGTGGCTGGAGCGCACCGATCGCGTCCTCCGCCGAACCGCCAAACACGAGGAAGGCAAAGACCGGGATGACCACGCTCCCCGCCAAGCTAAAGAAGGTGCCCGTGAACCCGAGGACGGCGGTGAAGGGAAGGCTCCAAAAGCCCGCCAGCGTGTGCACGTCTCCAAGAAGCCGGCGCCCGTCCTCCGTGCGCGGTCGCGAGACCAAACGGCGGCGGCTCGGCCAATGCACGTAGACACCCGTCGCGAGCAGGAGCAGCAGCACGAAGCCGGCGAGGGCCGTGAGCAGGATTCCCGCGTTGCCGTCGATGAGCAGCCGGATGTGCAGGTCGAGGAGGAAGCGCTCGAGGGACTCCTCGGGGGGGACGTCACGAAAGGCCTCTGAACGTACCGGCGTGCGTTCGAAGGTGGGCGCTGCGGACCCGGGCGCGAAGCGTTGCGTCAGCGCAGGCTGCTCGGACTCTTCCTCCGGGAGCACGACCAGCGACACGTACCCCTCCTGCTCGCCGCGAACGAAGATCCGGCCGCGCCGTTCCGGGTCGATGCGCTCGGCGGCACGCTCGACCGCCCTGTCCAGGTGCCCCGCTTCCGCGAAGGCGCTGACGCCGCCTTCGGGTACGTTTCGGACCGCCCAGCCTCCGAGCTCGTGCGCGTACACGGCGACGGCGCCGGTGAAGAAGACCACCAGCGCCAGGTAGCCGAGCACCAAGGCGCTGTAGCGGTGAATGAAGTAGAACAGCCGGCGAGTGCCACGGCGCGCTTCCAGCATCAGCGACGCGCCCCGTGCTTCGTGCGTCGGTTCGTCATGCGTTGGCCAGCACGGCGCCGAGGCTCAACGCAGAGAGCAGGCTGGCCATCGCGAACGCGCGGCCGCGCTTTCGCGTCCCCAGCAGCCAGAGCAACACCGCGAGCCAAACCAGCGGGACCATGATCACGGGGTAGAGGATGTGGTCCACGCCGCCGGCCCCCCTGGGCAGCCAAAGGGTTGCGCCCACCGAGAGAAGCAGTGCGTACACCAGGCTCACGAGCGCCGTACCGATGACACCGAGTGCACGTCCCACGCGCTTGGACATGCGCTTTCGAGAGGCCCCGGAACGGGTCAGGTCGCTAGTAGTCATGAAGCGTCAGAAGGGCTCGGGTGAGAGCGACGTCGTGTGCACGCGCTCGCAGAGCTCACGCTGGCGTTTCCTCTCGGGCGCTACACGGAGACGAGGCTGCCCTGCATCATCGAGTAGTGACCGGGGTAAGAGCAGAGGTAGGTGTAGGTGCCGGCCGGCGGCGCCGTGAACGTGATCTCGTCGGACTCGCCGCCCCCGACGAGCTTGGTGTGGGCGATGATGGACGACGACTCGGAGGCCGGGATGTAGTCGGCCTCGGCGGCTGCGATGGCCTTTGTCGCGAAGGCCTCCACGTTCGTGCCCTGCTGAAGCAGCACGAAGTTGTGGCCCATGGCGTTTTTCGGCATCTGGCCCGTATGCCGGATGGACACGGTGATCTCCGCGCCGGCCGCGACGCGCATCTCCGTGATGTTGTAGGCCATCGCATCGCCCACCTCGAAGGCGAAGCTGGACTCCGTATCTGCCGCGGCTCCCCCGCCGCCTCCGCCGGCGCTTTCGCCGCCACAGCCCACCAGGGCCGTGGACAGGGGAGAGGCGAGAAGGAGGCGCGTCATCGCGCGTCGGCTCAGGGAAGGCTGCGTCATGGGGAAACCTCGAACGTGAACGGTGGGATGAGCCGCGCGGGGCTTCTGCGTCTCGTTTATAGATACTGAAAGTCGATTTCAACAACTTTCGAAGCCGAGCCCGCAGAACCGCCGGCGGGTCCGAACGGCACGAGCCCCCCCCTGCTCGTGGAGTTCGACAGCGATGCGGTGAGGCCCCAAGCTCCCGCCGTGGGCCAGCCCGCGGCGCCGCCCCCAAGGCGTCCTCGGGAATCCCTTCCACCGGCGCGGCCCGAGCCGACTCAGCCTCACGAGGATTTCATGTTCACTCGACTCTTCGATGCCTTGGCGAAGCGCGCTCCGCTCGCGCACGCCCACTGCGATGGCCCCTGCGGTGTCTACGACCCGGCCACGGCCCGCATCACCGGCGAAGCCGTGCGCTCCATGACCAAGAAGATCCTGGCTCTCACGCCGCCTGCTGACGGCGACGCGGCCGCGCACGCCGCGTACAACAACACGCTGTCGCGCTACGTCGCCATCAAGGAGGAGCAGGCCCAGCTGACCAAGGACGAGCTCCTCGTGCTGTGGACCGACTACTTCAAGCCGCCGCATCTCGAGACCTACCCGGACCTCCACGACACCTTCTGGAAGGCCGCGAAGCTCTGCTCGGCCTGCAAGGTCGAGGTCAGCGCGCAGCATGCGGACGAGCTCATGGAGGCCATCGAGAAAATTCACGGCATCTTCTGGGCCACCAAGGGTCGCGACGTGCCGTGGACCCTCGCGGTCGGCTGAGCAGGCTCCCGCTCCGGCTTCATCGTGTCACCGGGCAGAGCATGCTTCCCACGCTCTGCCCAGGTGACCTCGTGCTCTCGCGCCGCGTCTTTCGAAACCGCCTCCCGCCCATCGGGCGACTCGTCGTCGTTCGTGATCCTGTGAAGCCTTCACGGGCGCTGGTGAAGCGGGTCGTCGCCCACGGGGCGTCCGGGTTTTCCGTGGGAAGTGACGCACCCGAGCACGCCCGCGATAGCCGGCGCTTCGGGGAGCTTCCGCCCACGTCGCTCATTGGGCTGGTCATCGCGGTGCTCGCCCGGCCGGGGGCGCCTGCGCGGCACTAGGCTTGCCGCCAGGCCCCAGGCGAAGATCGGCC
>JBCCAW010000577.1:0-3831 GCA_039814655.1 Myxococcota bacterium
CCGCGGGTGCCGCCACCGCCGCGGGCGGAGCCGCCGCCGCCGCCACGCCGCCCCCGGTGACGGCGCCGCAGGTCACCGGCGGAGGCAGCACGGGAGGCACCATGAGCGCCGAGGCGCTCCGCTCCCTCGGGCGCGCCCAGTACCGCGCAGGCTCCTTCGAGGACGCGCGCACGCTCTACCAGCAGGCCGCGGAGCAGGAACCGGAGCACGCCGGGACCTGGGCCGCCATCGGCAACGCCTCGATGCAGCTCGGCGAGCACGACGTCGCCACGGAGGCCTTCGAGAAGGCCGTCGGCTTCGAGGCCGAGAACGTCGGCTACCGAATCTCCCTCGGGCGGGCGCAGGCCGAGGCCGGCGACGCCGCCGCGGCCATCGCGACGCTCGTCTCGGCGCTCGACGTGGACCCCTACAACCGCGTCGCCCGCGAGGGGATTCGCGCCCTCGGCGGCGAGCCCCCGCCCCCGCCGCTGCCCCAGCTCCCGGAGCGCGACCAGATCGTCGCAACCATGGCTCCGCTGCGCCAGGGCCTCGCCGACTGCGCCCCCAGCTTTGAGGGCCAGATCCGCTTTCAGGTGATCATCGAAGGTCCCACGGGCTCGGTGATGTTCAGCCGCGGTGACGCGGAGAACATCAGCGAGGAAGAGGGGCAGTGCATGGACAGCGTCGTTCAGGGCGCGCAGTTCCCGCGCTTCCAGCAAGAGACGCTGGAGATCTTCTACCCCTACGAGCTCTGAGACCCCGCTGCCTCGTCGCGCGCGCTCACTCGAGGGCGCGGCGAAAGTCCCGCTCGATGGCGTCGAGGAGCGCCTCGCCGCGGGAGGTCGCGGCGGCGAGCGCCTCGCCCTCGGCGACCTCGACGCGCACGTCGAAGTAGTACTTCACCTTGGGCTCGGTGCCGCTGGGACGGAGCATGGCCCGGTGGCCGCCCTCGAGGTCGAAGCGCACGAGGTTCGCGCGAGGAAAGCGGAGCGCGCTCACGGTGCCGTCGGCCTCGCGCCGCTCACCCGTCGCGAAGTCCGAGGTCGCGACCACGGCGACGTCGCCGAGGCTCTTCAGCGGGGCCTCCCGGGCCTTCCGGAGGGTCGCGTCGATGGCCGCCCGGCCATGCGTACCGGGAAGCACCCGGCTCAGCTGCCGGCTCCGGTAGAGGCCGTAGAGCTGCGCCATGCGGGCGAGCTCGTCCACGAGCGTGCGGCCGCGGGCCCGGCACCAGGCCGTGAGCTCCGCGAAGGCCACGGCGGCGTGTACCCCGTCCTTGTCGCGGACGACGGGTCCCACGGCATAGCCGAGGGCTTCCTCGTAGCCGTACACGAAGCGCGCGCCTTCCTGTTCGAGCTCCAGCGCTCGCGCGTGGATCCACTTGTGACCGGTAAGCGTCTGCTCGGCCCGGGCCCCATGATGGGCGCCGATGCGGAGTAGCCAGGGTGAGCTCACCACGCTGCTGAGCACGAGCCGTTCGCCGTCCCGGGGGCCCTGCTCGAGAAGGAAGTGCGCCAGGAGGCAGCCGATCTCGTTGCCGTTCAGCGCGACGAGACGCCCCTCGTGGCGCACGAGCGCCGCCAGCCGGTCGGCGTCCGGGTCGTTCGCGAGGACCAGCTCCGCCCCGGTCTCCTCGGCCAGCTCCTTCGCCAGGTCGAGGGCGCCGGCTTCCTCCGGGTTGGGAAAGGCGACGGTGGGGAAGCGTCCATCGGGCTCGGCCTGGGCCGCCACGGCGTGCACGTCCTCGAAGCCGGCGTCGGCGAGGGCCCGGCGGGTCCAGACGTCGCCCACGCCATGGAGCGCCGTGGTCACGATGCGGAGGTCCCGGGGGCCCTCCGGGTCGAGGCGGTAGGCCGGCAATGCCGCGAGGTAGCGCTCGCCGATCTCCGCGCCGAGGCGCACCACGCGCTCCGGCGCCTCGTCCATCGGCGTGCGCACGACCGCGGACACGGCCGGGATGCCGGCGATGGCGCTCGCGATGCCCGCGTCGTGCGGTGGCACGATCTGCGCTCCGTCGCCCCAAAAGACCTTGTAGCCGTTGTACTCCGGTGGGTTGTGGCTCGCGGTCACGACCACCGCGGCGGCGGCGCCCTGGTCGAGGAGAGCGAAGGCCCCGAGCGGTGTGGGCGCTGGGGCGTCGAAGAGCCGCGCCTTCAGGCCCGCGCCGAGCACCACTTCGGCCACGTCCTCGGCGAAGCGCCGGCTCTTGCGTCGCGCGTCGTAGCCGATGACCACCCCTCGCTCGGCGGCCTCCGGGCAGGTGGCGCCGAGGTACGCGCAGAGGCCGGCGGTGGCCCGGATGACCACGGCCCGGTTCATGCGGTGGGGCCCGCCACCCAGCAGGCCCCGGAGCCCGGCGGTCCCGAACTGCAGAAAGCCCGCGAAGCGCTCCTCGAGCGCCGCGGCGTCCCCAGCGCGGAGCAGGCGCCGCAGCTCCTCGGCGGTCTCCGGGTCCGGGTCGTCGGCGATCCACGCCTCGACGCGGCGACGGAGCGCTTCGTCGAGGTCACCTCCCGCGCGTGCCTTCATGGGGCAGGCGTATCGCGCTCGCGTGCGCGCTCAAAGTTCCCGGGGGCGGACTCCGAGCGGCCGCGGCTCAACGGGGAGCCACCAGCGCGTCGCACAGGGCCCGGGGCCAAAGGCCCGTGGGGCCCGGGCCGAGCGGGTTCAGGTAGAGCGCGTCCACGTCCTGCCGGGCGACCTCGCCGTGCAGGCTCGCGAGATCCAGGCGACGGAGCTGCACTTGGCCCTGAAGGGCCAGCTCGAGGGCCCCGACGAAGGTCTCGTAGCTGTCCGGGCCCGTGCAGACGACCACCGGCTGCCGGTACCCCTCGTAGCCGGCTTTCGCGATGAGCCGGCCGTCGGGAAAGAAGGGGACGTGGTAGGTGCGGTAGGCCTGAAGCGCGCCGGCGAGCTCGGGCACCTGGCGCGGGTCGCCATGCGCGGCCAGGCCGCGCTCCAGGTGCACCAGCCGGGCCCAGGCGCGGAGCGCATGCAGGGCGTCCCCGTCGAGGGTCAGCAGGTCGCCGTCGAAGCCCCCGGCGTTGACGTGCACGCTCTTCACGTCCGACGGGAGCGACCCGAAGAGGGACACGCCATCGACGCCGATGACGTAAGTGCCGAGGAGCGCACCTTGCGTGGCCGCCTGCTGCGCCGTCCCCTGCTCCGTGAAGAGCCAGAGCTGCTCCGGGGGCACGTTCGAGCGCGGACTGAAGGACATCTTCCGCGCGGAGGCCATGGCGTCGCCATGGAGCGACTGGAAGAACTGGAGCGGGGCCAGCCATTGGGTGTGATCCACGAGCGCCCGATGCAGCGCATGCGGCGACGCCTCGCCCCGGCTGCGAGCGTGGACCTGCGCCCGGGGGCGGGACATGGGCGGGGGCGGAAACATGACGCTCGACGCGACGGCGAGCATTGCAGATCCCGTCGACCCGAGGAAGTCGCGAAGGGCGAACGCCTCCCCCGTGGGCGTGTGCCTTCGTCCGGCGCCGGCTACTCGTTCGCCCGCGCCCGCGCCCGTGCCCGCGCGCGCGCCTCCTGCGCTTCGTTGTCCGCGATGAGCCGCCGGACCAAGGGGGTCGCGAGGTTCAGGCTCAGGGGCATGCGAAGCCCGTCGTAGCGCCGGGCCTGGGCCTCGAGCTTCTGCGCGAGTCTCCCACCTCCAATGGGTACGGCGGGGCGCGGCAGCAGGTGCACGCGCCGCAGGTTCACGCCGTGCACGCTCAGCTCGCTGCGAAAGAGCTGGGCCGAGCGCGCGGCGTCGGGCCCGCGCACGCCGCGTGCATCCATACCCAGGTGAACCCACCCCCAGACGTCCCCGCCCTCGGCGACGTCGCCGCGGCGCGGACCGAG
>JBCCAW010000510.1:0-4399 GCA_039814655.1 Myxococcota bacterium
CGCCTGCGCCTCGGCCAGGCGCTCGCCCGCCCGCGCCAGCGCCTCCGCCGCGGCGTCCACCGCGTCGTCGCGCAGCCGCCGCGCGGCGGCCAGCGGGTAGGCGTCCACGCTCAAGGCTCGGGTGTCGTCGCCCGGGGGAGCACGTAGCGTTCGCGCCCCCAGCGGTAGGCCGCGGCGCCCTCCACTGTGGGGATGAGCAGCTCGTAGTTGGCCTCGTCGTCGTGGTCGCGCCGGACGTAGTGCGCGGCCATGAAGCCGAGGGGGCGGCCGAGACCGTCGAGGGCCTCGACCAGTGCGCCGCCGGTCGCGGGCATGGCCATCTCCGGCCGGAGCCGGTGGTCCAGCACGGTGCCCTCGTAGCGCGCCGGGGCGTCGCCCTGGGCGTGGAAGACGTGGTGCGTGGCCTTTCCGCCCAGCACCCAGCCGTTCATGGGCACGCGGCCGTTCACGATCTCCAGCCGCTCGTGGATCGCGAGGTAGGTGAAGTCGCTGATCCAGTCGTTGCCGCAATAGGACATGAAGTCCCGCTGCTCCGGGTTGGTGATGCGGTCCCGTCGCGCATCGTAGCCGTAGCCGCCCACGCGCCCTTCGCGGTAGCGCTCGACCTCGGCGTCGTCGAGGTCGGCGAAGAAGGCGAGGGAGCGCGGGTACTCGTCGGGCCAGCGGTAGGCGCCGCCGGCGCCGCCACAGGGCGAGTGGCGCCGGCCCATGTTGTGGCCGAGCTCGTGCACCATGGTGAAGCGGTCGCCCTCGCGGTTGAAGTAGACGCCGACGCTCGTCCGCCGGGACACGTTGGTGGGTCCGGCGACGCTGCCGAGGCCGGTCACGCAGCCGCCGCTGCAGAACTCGCCGAAGGTCGCGGCGGGCTGAATGACGCCGTAGTAGTAGGCCTCGTCCCGCGGGGCGTCGTCGGCGCGAATGCGCCCGAGCTGGCTCAACATGTCGCCGAAGCTGAAGGCGTCGCCGTCGTAGTCGATGGGCTCGCGGACGGTGACGGTCACGCCGCGCACGGCGACGGGGTAGGTGGCCTCGAAGAGCGTCCGCATCTGCACGCGGTCTTCGTCGCCGACGGTGGGCGTGCGCCCATCGAAGGTGAAGGGGACGACGGTGATCTCGAGGCTCGGCGGGTCGAGCACGACCAGGGGAAAGGCGCTGCCATCGGCGGGGAAGCGCGAGGGGCTCGAGGCCACGGTCTCCTCGTCGAGGCCGGACCCGGCTTCCAGCAGCACGACGCGCACGGTCGTGTCCTCGCCGAGGGCGATGCCGTTGACGCGGAAGTCGAAGGTGCTGCCTTCGGCCTCGTCGCTGCTGTTGGCGCGCACGTTCACCGTGGTCGTGGACTGGCGGAAGACCTCGCCGCCCTGGAGCACGTCGAGGCGCGCCTCCACTTGGCGCCCGCCGCCCCAGCTCGCCGGGTCGTCGATGTCCACGTAGACGCGGAAGAGCGTGGTCTTGCCCGCGAACATGGGAAGGCCCGTGTCCTCGAGGACGGCGCCATCCTCCACGAGCGTGACCTTCACAGACTGGAAGGCGGCGATCTCCCGGATGGTGAGGCCGCCCGAGAGCAGCTCCCCGGTGAGCGGCGCCTCCATGTCGGCGCCCGCGTCCGTCGCCGCGTCGACCATGGGCGCGGCGTCGTTCGGGCCGGCGTCGTCGGGCTCCCCGGACCCCCCGCCGCCTCCGCAAGCGAGAGCGAACACCAAGGGAAGCGAAAGCTCGCGGGGAGTCCATCCGGCCATCGCTTCCCAGTATTGGGGGGATTTCGACCGGTTACGAGGCCAGAGGCCCCGGCGAGGGCGCCCACCGTGCGCGTGCTCAGGCTCATGCGCCGCGGGTCGGCGCCGCCGCAGCGCGACGCTCAGCTCGGCAGGCCCTCGGTGCGGGCGTAGACCGCGTCGAGCGTCAGGGACACGCCGGAGAGGTCGACCCCGCCCTCCGGGCCGCGGTCGACCAGCCGCCAGCTCCCGTCGCCTTCCCGGGTGACGAGCGTGGCGGAACGGCCGCTGGTGTGCACGAAGAGGATTTCGCGCACCGAGGGGATGCGCCGGTAGTGGCCCAGCTTGGCCCCGAGGTCGTGGTCGAGCGTGGACTCGGAGAGCACCTCGACGACGGCGCTCGGGTTGAGCAGCGAGGCGGGCCGCGCCGACGTGTCGAAGCACGCCTCGCCGCGGATCACGACCACATCAGGGTAAAGACAGGCGCCTGTCGCCTCGACCTGCACCCGTTGAGCTTGGGTGAGGACCCGGCAGGTGGAGTCCTCGAGCCCGTTTCCGAGCGCCCGGGCCACGTTGCCGACGATCTGGTTGTGCAGCGGGGACGCACCCGCCATGGCGACGACCACTCCGTTGAGCCGCTCGAGCTTCCCCTCGGCCTCTGCATCCATCGCGAGGTAGGTCTCGACGGAGACTCTTTCGGCGCGCTCTTCCACGTCCTCATTGTCGCGCCCTGCGCGCAAACCGTCGACCGGTCCCCACGTCCGCGCCTCAGAAGGTCCGTTGGAGGGTCGGGTCGGTGCGACCTGGCGGGCGTCGAACGGCCGACACGGATCCTGGCACCGACTCGTGAGGTCGAGTCCACCCGCCGCGTGGTACTCCCCGGCGGTGCTTCGATGTCTTTCAGCCGCGGCGGCCCTCGCGCTCCTCGCTCCCGCGCTCGCGAATGCCCAGGGAGAGCCCTTCGAGATCGGCCGAAGCGAGGTGGAGGTCATCGGCGCCGCGGAGCTTCGTGGCCTCGACGACGTGGCCGCGCCGACCCCCATCGAGGTCACGACGTGGATCTCCCGGACGCACGCCGTCGTGCCCGTGCCCATCCGCCGCGGCGCGCTCTTCGTAGGCGCGAGCTACACCTTCGTGCGGGCGGTGATCGAGGCGCAGGGCTTTCCCACGGAGCGGGCCTCCTTCCACGAGGTCGGCATCACCTTGGGCGGTCTCGCCCAGCTGAACGATCGCTGGAGTCTCACGCTCGCCGTCGCGCCGTCCTACGCGAGCGACTTCGAGCGCCGGAGCGGAGACGCGATCAACGTCGCGGCCTTCGGCTCCGCGAGCGTCGAGGTCCGCCCGCACGAGCTCGAGGTGGGCTTCGGGCTCGCGGCGTCGTACCGGCTGGGTCGGCTCGCGCCGCTCCCCATCCTCGAGGTGCGCTGGGTACCGCGTCCCGAGGCCACCTTCCTCGTCTCGCTTCCGCAGGGGATTCGCTTCAGCTGGATCGTGGACGAGCGCTGGCTCTTCGCCACGGGGATTCAGCTCGAGGGAAGTCGCTACTTCATCGGCGAGCCGGACCCGACGCTCCCCACGACCAGGAGCTTCGAGAACGCCGTCGTGAGCGCGGGCGTCTCCCTCGGCGCGCGGCTGAGCGGTCCGCTCTGGCTCGAGGTCACGGGCGGCTCGACGCTCTACCGGAACTTCGAGCTCCTCGCGCGCTCCGGGGACTCGACGGGTGGGGCCGACGCGGGGAACGCGCTTTTCGCCGAGCTCGCGCTCATCGTGCGCGTCGGCGACGACGGCGCCGAGAGCGCGGAGGAGCCCAGCGACCCGGCCGCGGAGGCACTCAGCGCACGCGATCGCTGAGCGCCGGCGGCGGTCGCGCGGAACCGGTGCCGACCGTTCGGCCCGGTGGATGGTGACGGCGTCGCCGGCGGGGGCGCGGGAGCTGGGCCGGTGGTTCCCGTTATGCTCGAGCCGATGTTGGACGACGAGTCGAACCTGAACCTCAACGGGGAGTTCCTGGGCGTCACCTCCATGGCCGTCTACAGCGCGCCGTGGTTTCTCCAGGTGCCGCTGATCGTGCTCGTGGGGCTGCTCTTCTTCGCGAAGGTGGCGCAGGGCTCCAAGCGGCTTCGAGCGGTGATGGACGAGCTCTCGGCGAAGGAGGACGAAGACGAGGAGGTGGAGAAGCTCGTCGGCGAGGTGAACCGCATCTTCCTCGGCTTCACGGTCGATCGGGAGAACCTGCCCGGCTATTGGATCGGGGCCGCGATCTACCTCATCACCGCGGTGTTCGCCGTGCTTCAGCTGATCGCCGGCGTCGCGGCGGTCTAGTACCCCCACCCCGAAGTGCGCTCCGGGTTTCTGTGGAAGATCCGCTTGCGGGGTGGGTGCCGCGGCGACGAAGGACGGGCCATCAGAAAGATCCGTCGCTGGTTGAGCTCGGGAGCTGACGGCTGTTCGCGCCTTGTCCGGTGGATTCCGGTGGGGCGGCGTCGGATTTCCGAGCTGTCGTCGCCCGCAATGGCGTGGTGATGGAGCGGCGTTCCGCCTGGAGTGGAGCGTTCCGGCCCTGATGCGGGTGCGGAGCCGGAGTTTCACGCCGAGGACGCAGCGGCGCCCGCCGGAGCCGCGTCCAGCGTTGCCGCCGCCGGTCAGGCGGCCTGTCGCGAGGCATCTGGCGGAGGTGCCGCCCG
>JBCCAW010000044.1:0-18076 GCA_039814655.1 Myxococcota bacterium
CCGTGCTTCCCGGCCCCCTCGGGTCCCGCACGGTCTCCTTGACCGTGCGCACGTTGCCCGCGTCGTAGCGGTAGCGCTGCCGCACCGCGAGGTCCCAGTTGCCTGAGCCGGCACGGTCGTAGCGACGGGCCTCGTGCAGCCGGTTCAGCTCGTCCCAGCGGTACTGGTAGTGCTGCTCCTTCGCGCAAGTGCAGTAGTCGGCCAGGTGGTCGATGCGGTCGGCCAGGTCGCCTCCTGGGTCCGTGCACGTGCCGGGCGACAAGTCGTCATCGGGACCGTCCGGGTCGTCCGCACACCGCGCGTGCACCGTCATGGTCTGCACGTTGCCGCTGTCGCCATAGGTCAGGTGCACGTAGCCGCCGCGGGCCGTGGGGATGCCGCTGTCGAGCTGCGCGGAGAAGTAGAGGGCGGCTGGGCGGTAGGCGCCTCCGGCGTTCTTCGGACCTAGCGTACCGGCCGCGAGGTTCAGGTCGCTCCCGTTCGTGATATGGCCGATCGACCGCTCGTAGAACATGCGCGCGTCGTCGGTCCACTCGGTCATGTTCGCGAGCCAGTCGTAGGCGTACGTCAGGTTCGTCACGCGCTCCGGCGCTTCGGTCGGCAGCATCTCCGCCGGCTCGCGGAGCATCGGGTCCTCCTCGACGCGCCCGGGCATGCCCATCGCGCCGTACTGCTCGTCCCGCCAGTTCGTGGCGGGGGCCCCGGTGCGCCAGGTCTGGTTGCTGACGGAGCCCGAGCCGTCGTCCGTCGTGCCGAAGCGGTAGTCGAAGTTGACCTGGCTCACGCGGTAGAGCGCGTCGTGCTTGATGCGCATGCGCCGCGGGGCCACGCGGTCCGGGAGCTCGGTCGTAAAGCGGCGGAGATGGGAGTTGTTGCGCGCATCGACCAGGTTGCCGGCCGCGTCCCAGTAGTAGACGTGGTTCAGCGGCGTCTGCACGTAGTCGAGCTCGCCGAACACGGCGCCGTCGGGGCGGCGAAGCCGGTTGAAGCCGATGGTTCGTGGCTGCAAGCGCCGGTCAAAGGTGGTCGTGAGGCGGCCGGCGCTGCTCCCGCCGCTCGTGCCTCCCACGTAGCGGGTGGAGGGCAAGCGGCTTCGGTCGTACCCCTGCCGCCAGAGGATCTCGCTCATGGAGACCGAGCCCGACACCTCGAGCTCCGCTTGGAGCGGCAGGCCGTCGCGGCCGTAGCGCAGCTCGCCCTCGATATGCGGCGGCGTCATGCCGTCGAAGGCCGGGTCGTCCGGGAGCTCCAGAAAGCGCGGCCGGTCCAAGCGGTCGTAGCGGCTCCGGCTCACGTACGTGTGCCCGGAAGCGTCGTCGTACGCGACAGCACCACTCGGCGGCGCGTCGCCCGCGTCGAGCGCCGGAATCGCCGCCGAGAGCGCCTCCACCGCGGGGCCCAGCTCGGGCAGGAGCGCCATCTGCCGCGCCGACTCGAAGGCACGCCCGCGCTCGTCGTAGGCCACGATGCTCCGCTGGCCGCGGTCCATGGAGCCCGTCAGGCGACCCAGGTCGAAGGACGTGGCCGTGAGCGCGGCAGACAGCGTGCCGAGCGTGGGTCGCTTGTCGAAGAAGTAGCGCGCGTCGACGTCCGTCGTGGTCACCATGTCCGTGAGACCGATGGCCCCGGACGGCAGCGCGCTGTCGCCGTGCGGCATCTGACCGCTGCTCTGGAACTGGCCCGAACCGCACTCGACGTAGTCTTCGCCGACGAGCCGGCCCGCCACGTCGTAGAAGAAGTTCTGGCCGCACCCGCGCGGGTCACGAACTGCCACGAGGTCCCCGACGCGGTTGAAGAGATAGCGCCAGTGCACGAAGGCGCCGCCGGCCTCGCGCTTGTCGCTGTCAGGGTCCGTGGCGCTGATGCGACGGCCGACCGAATCGTAGAAGAACTGGCGGCTCAGGAAGGTGTCGACGCCGGCCCCGGCAAAAGCGGCACCTCCCGGCGGGAGGTCGATGGGGTCGGGGTTGGGAACGCTCCCCTCCGAGGGCGTCATGCCGGCGTTCGAGAGCGCGCGAACGACCTCGAGCACCGCGCCATCGGGTCGGTAGCGCGTCAGCAGCCGGTGGAACTCGTCGATGTCCCCGGCCCCGCCGTCTCGCCGCTGGTGGAGGCGCTGTTCGACGGTACGCCCGTGTCCGTCGACGCGCGTCCAGGTGGGTGTGTCCTCGTAGCGCGCGCTGCCGCTCCGGGACTTGAGCGTCGTGGTGACGTTCGCGTCCTGGCCCAAATCCAGCGGGTCCCACGCCTGGGTGCCGAGCGCGTAGTAGCGAAGCTCGCTGAACGTCGTGTCCGCGTGCGTCGTTTTCACCGGCCGCGAAAACGCATCGTAGGCCTGGTCGGTGGGCCAGGCCTTCGTGGAGGCGGCCGGGAGTGCGAGAGCGTCGAAGTGCGTCGGCGCAGACTTATTGATGAAGGCGTTTTGGTAGGCGCGGAACACGGCGCCGCGCTTCGTGAACACGGCGACGCCGGACTGCTCCCACCACTGGTTCACCTCGCGCCAGGTCACGGTCGCGCGGCCACGGCCGAGGCCGTCCACGTAGCTGCGACTTCGGCCCAGATGGGTACCGTTGCACCCTTCGAAGTCGGCGAAGGTCTCGACGTAGCTAAACGGCTCTCCGTCGGGAACGAGCTCGTAGCGCATCACCGTGGTGGGCTGCATCGCCGAGGTGCCGCATTCGCCGCTCGCTTGACTGGGTCCGGTGACGTTGGGGGCGACGGACGCGGTCATGCGACCGAGGCCGTCGTAGGCCACGGTCGTGACCTGCCCGTTGGGATCCGTGGCCGAGAGCAAGACGCCGAAGCCGCGGTCCCAGGTCGCCGTCGTGGCCAGCGCGCAAAACGCGCCTCCACCGGCGCTCGTGCCGCTGGGGCATTCCACGCCGTTGGGACCGATGGCGATGCGCTCGCTCAGCGGGAGCTGGGAATAGCCGGCGTCGTAGGTGACCTCGCCATAGCGCAAGCAGTCACCGGGCGCGCCGGTCCCCAGGTCGGCGCCGCCACAGCTGGCCAAGGCGTTGCCCCAGGCGTCGTAGGACGTGGACGCGAGGAGCGATTGCTTCCCGCTCGGATAGGCCGTGGTGATGGCGTAGCCGACCGCTGAACCGTCCCCGGAGAAGTCCCAGCTGCCGTGCCCCGGGGGCAGCGTGTTGCTCGTGGCCTCCTGGGTCGTCTTGACGAGGTCCCCGGTGGCGTCGTCGTACTCGTTGATGGTCAAGCCCAGGGGGTGCGTGGTGCCGTCGCCGGTCACCCAGGAGCGCTCGGTGCGCCAGATCCACCGGGCTCCGCTGACGAGCTTCGGCACCGTGTGGCTGGTGATCGCCTCGGCGAACGCCGTGCCGGGCGGGAAGGACGGATCCGCGACGCGACCGACGGCCGTCGCCTGCAGCACCTGGCCGAGGTTGTCGACCTCGTCGGTCGTGCTCTGGATGCGGGCCCACTGGTTCGCGGGGACCCGTGGCGTGAGCATGCGGGTTCGCCGGAGCGTGCTGGCCGAGACGGCCCCGTTGTCCGGGCTCACGGACTCGAAGGTCACGGAATCGAGCGGCAACGGCTCGCTGCCCCCCGCCATCTGCCCGTAAGTCGTGTAGCGCAGCTCGTCGGTTTGGCTGACGTAGGCGTAGTCGATGTGCGTGCCATCGAGACCGGTCGCCAGCCGCCGAATCGCGATGGTGGCGTGCGCGCTCGACAGATAGGTGCCGTCGCCGGAGAGCACCTCGGTGAGCCACTGGCGCCCCTTGAGGATCTCGTAGTCGTTCTGCGCGTGCCGGTCGCCGGCGATGTCGCTCGGGCGGCGGCCCTGGTGGAAGAAGGTGCGCGTGAGTCCCGTGGGGTGCGGCGTGGTGACGTCGCCGACGCTCTCCGCGTCGGCCGCGCCGAAGCCCCGAAACTCCTGCTCGATGCCTTCGTAGTAGCCGTCGTGGTAGGCGAAGCGGGTCTCGGTGACGTTCTCCTCGCGGCCGACCTCGTGGAAGTTGTCCGTGGTGCTCACCCCCCGGACCACCGTGGAGATGACCGGGCTCCCGCCCGAGCGATGCGCGCAGGCGCCACTGCGCTCGTCGGGCATCGAGGTCGTGCCGCTGAACGTGACCGTCGAGAACACGTCGTCGCACTCGTCGCCGACCTGCGACCAGGTGAAGGCGTCGCTGTCGCCGCAGGCCGCGAGATCGTCGGCGCAGTCCAGGTCGGCCAGGTAGTCGGTGACGCTCGAGTCGTAGGAGAGCGTGGTCGTCGCGCCGAGGCCGTTGTCGACCTGGACCAGCAGGCGCGGCCGCTGGCCGCCGGCGAGGTCGAGGTACTCCCAGGCCGAGGCCGAGCCGTAGAGCAGGTCCGTGGTCGCCGAGCCGTCGATGTCCGTGAAGCGGATGCGCGGCATGAAGCTCGGCGCGATGGGGCTCCGCACGGTGACCCGGTCGGTGAAGCTCTCGCCGCCGCGGTTGAACCACACGTCGACGTCGCGGGTGCGCACCTGCACCACGTCGGTGGCGCCGTCCATGTTCACGTCGGTGAGGAAGACGTTGTCCATGGCCACGCTCAGCGTCGCCGGCGGCGAGGCCATGCGGACTTCGCGGCCGGCGCCTTCTCCGCGGGCGCAGTCGCGCGGGCCAAGGCCGAAGACCGGCGCGCCATCTTCCGTGAGCCCCCGGCCGGGCCAGTAGACGACGCGGCCGCGACGGATCTTGACGATGTCCTGGAGCCCGTCGCCGTTCATGTCGGCCAGGCGCACCTCGCTGTCGGCGAAGTCGAGGGGGAGCCCGTCCTGGAGCAGGCACGTTTCGAGGGGCTCGGTGCTGAGCGCCCAGGCGCCACTGGCCGCGTCGTAGCGGGCTTGGCCGAAGCGGCCCTCGCCTTCGGCGGACACCGAGCCGAGGTTGAGCCAGGTCTGCATGACCGTGCCGCTCGTGCGGACGATGTCGATCAGGTGGTCGCCGTTGACGTCGAAGGTCTTGTAGCGGGCGCCATCGCGCACGAAGTCGACGCGTGGGTCGGCGCCGAAACCGGGCAGGTCGACCTCGGCGTAGCCGAAGCGCCAGCCTTGCTCGGCCGGCCGAACGCTGCCGCCCGCCGCGGCGTCGCTCATGCGGAGCGGCGTGAACCAGCCGTAGCGGTCGAGGCGCGGCATGTGGAGCAGGTCGCCGCGGCCGTCGCCATCGACGTCCATGGGGACAAGCGCCTGGTTGCTGAGGGCGAGGGAGCCGCTCCGGCCCGAAGGCATGGCCACGGGCACCGGGGAGCTGAAGGTGCCGGCGGCGGCGGGTTCGGTGCCGGAACCGCTGAACCCGTTGAAGAAGACGCCCGCGGCGGGCTCACCGGAGGGCGTCCGGTAGCGGGCCGGGTCGGTGACGATGAGGTCCGGGAGGCCGTCGCTGTTGACGTCCATCAGGTCGGCGTCGGCGGCGCTGACCGAGACGTTGGGCGGGGCCGCGACGCGGCGCACCGTGTTGTCGATGCTGCCGAAGCCCGCAATGCCGCCCGACGGCATGGACGAATAGCCGAAGACCATGGGCGGTAGCGTCCGGCCGACGATGGCGTCGCTGAGCGTGCTTTCGCCGCGCTGCTCGAAGACGTCGTGAGCGAAGAAATCGCCGCCCTCGACGTCATCCGGCCGCCCCTCGACCTGCACCGAGGCGAGTAGCGAGTGATAGGACTCGCTCGAGGGCTGGTAGGTGAGGTGGTAGCGGCGCACCAGGAAGCGCTCGCCCGCGGTGTCGGCCGCCGCGGTGACCGTGAGGCGCCGGAGCCGCCAGGCCGTGGTCATGCCCCAGCCTGCGGTGTAGCGGGTGAAGACGTCGGGGCGCGTTTCGTAGGTCAGGCCAACGCGGACGCCATAGTCGCTGAGGAGGGCCGAGCAGCCACGCGTGGCGCTCGGCGAACCGGCGGCGCAGGAGGCGGGGCTCAGGTAGTAGACGTTGGCGAGATAGTGCTCGCCCTCGTCGACCGTGTACTCGTAGTACACGGTGGACCCGTGGGGGTCGCTCATGCGGGTGAGCTTCCAGCCGTTGACGCGGCCCCCGCCGCCGGGCAGCTCGCTGATGACCGCCGCGGACGAGTCGAGGTCCATGGGGCCGTCGCCCTCGGAGAGCTGCCCGAAGTCGAAGCGGGTCCCGTCCTTGCCTTGAACGACCCAGCGGTCACCGGCCGGCGACCGAAAGAAGCGCAAGAAACCGCCCTCGAGGCGGGCGCGGTATTGCTGCCAGGCGTCGGTCACTCCCTCGGGGAGCAGCTGCAGCTGAGCCACGGCGTAGTCGCCGCCGGAGCTGTCCACGAGCGCGATGGCCGCGTTGTCGACCGCGACGAGCTCCTGGCCGCCGTTGTAAAAGAAGGTGTCCTCTTCCGGATGCCACTTGCCGTCGGCGGAGCGGACATAACGCGGCATGCCGCGGTCGGCCTGGCGGTTGATGAAGGGCGCGCCGAGGCCCCAGCCGAAGCCGACGCAGCTGTTGCCGCCGCTCGTCGAGTAGCTGAGGCCGAGACTGGGCTGCACACCGGCGCGACCCGCGGGGAGCGCAATGGGCACGGAAAAGGTGCCCGTGCCGCTGCTCAGGTTGGGCGAGAAGGACTCGCCCATGCCTTCGACGCTGCCTTCGGCGCTCGGGAGGCTGATGGCCTGGGGGGTGACCGCGCTCTTGGCTTCACCGACGGGAAGCGAGGACGTGGACACGCCGTCTTCGATTTCGCGGTTGGCGTCCTCGATGGCCTGACGAATGGCCTCTCGCTGCTCGTCGTTGAGATCGACGGTGCCCTCGACGTCGTCCTCGGCGAGCCCGTCCCGAAGCGCAGGGTCGAGGCGACCTGCCACGGCCGGGTCCAAGGAAGCCCGCTCGAGCAGCTCGCGGTCGCTGAGCAGCGCAGCCGCGGAAGCGGGCGCGTCGCCCGCAAAGGCCGACTCCTCGCCTTCGCGAACCGCGGGGGCCGAGTCGGTGGCTCCTTCCTCAGGGAGCTCGCTCTGCGCGTGTGCCCGAGCGGGAACGGAAGCCAGCAGACAAGCGAGCGCCAGGAACGCAAATGCCGCGAGGGCGGGCGCTATGTCGCGGTGGCTTCGGTGGGTGACGACCCAAGCGGGCATGACGGTCCTCGACAATCGAAAGAAGGGGGCAAGCGGGACTGAGCGGCGGGTACGGAAAAGGCGGCGGTGGCGGTTCAACGAGCGGGTCCGCGGGAGGCAGGCTCCCGAGAGAGTCAATAGGGAAGCAGCTGCATGCGGAGGCCGAGGCCAGGGTTTACGTCGTCGGTTCCCGTCCAGGCGACCCAGACGCCGTCGGGCGCGGGGACCAACGCGGCGAGCTCTTCGGCCCCGACGAGCGCATCGCCGAGAGCCAGCGCCGAGGGCAGCGCCGCGCTGCTTTGCAACTGGGCGCCGCCGGGTGTGCGGAAGCCCGCCAGGTAGTGCGGACCTGGACCGTCAGACGAAGGGTCGAAGCTAGGCCAACCCGCGACGCGAAGTTGCCGGGGCGACGAAGGCCCCTGCTCGACGACCAACGGCGGCTCCGCGAGCATGACGGCGTCGCGCGCGACAATGCGCTGCGCGAAGGCGTCGGTGCCGCCCTCCCCCGGCTCTCGCCAGGCCAGCAGGAACTGGGGGATGTCGCCCGCCGCGACCGGCAGCGTGCCGGCGACCGGGGTATCGGCGCGGCTCGCCGTGAGCTGGCGCTCCTGCGCATCGAGAGGACCCAGCGGCCCGTAGCGCCGGTACCAGATGCCTTGGCTCTCGCGCTCGAAGGCCACAACGAAGAAGGTCCCGTCGGAGGCGACGGCCGGGCTCGACTCGCGCGGCAGGTTGTTGACCGAAGGGATCTGGTCTTCCGCGTCGATGGGCCGTGCGCTGCCATCGAAGCGGCGAAAGCGGATGCCGCCGGAGCGGTCCGCGCGCGACGAGGTGTCGTCGGCCCACGCCGCGATGAAGCCGTCGCCGTGGGGCGAGAGGCGTACGTCGCGTTGGCCTCCTTCGGCGAGCGCCGGCAGCGTGCGCTCGGCCCCCACTGCGCCTTCGGTGCTCACGGTGCGGTAGACGACGTCGACACTCGAGAAGGGAGAGCCCACCGGCCGCACCGCTTGGTAGGCGACCACCCAACCGCCGCCCGCGAGACCGACGACGGCCGGCCCGTCGGGGTCGGCAAGCTCTTCAACGATCAGCGGCTCGGCATCGAGGCGTGCGCCACCCCGGTTGAGGCGGACGGCGAGCATTCGGCCAGGGTCGGTCCCGGCGTCCTCGAAGTAGGCAATCAGCAGGTGCCCGCGGCCGTCGGCCGCAATGGAGCGGGCGCGCTCTGCGACGAAAGGCTCCCACTCACCAAGCGGGTCGGCGAGCACAGTCGCGAGGGTCGGGGTGCAGTCGGCGGAGCAAAGGTCCCCGTCGATGGTGTTGCCGTCGTCGCAGAGCTCGCGGGGTGGCGTGGGGCCGGGTTCGGGGTAGCCGTCGCCGCATCCGCGAGGCACGCAGGCTCCGGTCACGCATATGGATCGGCCGAGTTCGGAGCATTCCGCTCCGTCCGGAGCAGCGCGCACGACACAACCCTCCGGCCGACACTCCGCTACGCGACACGGCTCCGACGTGTCGCAGCCCCCGGGGCAAGGGCCGCCATCCGGTGGCCCTCGCCCCTCGTCGACCACCGCGTCTCGCAGCGAAGGCCCATCCATCGAACCCGCGTCCGGGGGCTGCGGCTCGGCGTCTGGCGCCTCGAACGCATCGAAGAGAATCGGCCCGAGCTCGGGCTCAGAGTCTCCGAGACCGTTCGACCGCGCGCAGGCCGCGACCAACCCGAAGCATGCGAGAATCGGCAAGCGACTACACATCAGCGTGCCCCGACCTACCTATCGAGCGCCGTCCAGTATCGGTAGCTCAGGTAGACTTGAACGTCTTCGACACGCGAGAAGTCGACGCCAGCGTCCTCCCAGATTTTCACCCTATAGCGACCATCCAGCGGACGGCCTCTGAGACCCTGGTGAATGAAGGGTGAAAGCAACGCTGAATCGGCAGAGCTCAGCGGGTTGGTCAGGTAGCGCTCCGCGGCGAGTGCGCGTGCTCCGCGAATCCGCCCGTCGAAGAGCGGCGCCTCGTAGTCGTCGTAGCCCGAGTAACCACGGACCCGGAAGGGGCCCAGGTGCTCCAGCTCGTAGGAGAGCGAGCCATCCGCGTAGCAGGTCGACGGTGTGGGGACGTTGGAACAGTCGCGAATGGATGTCCCGACGAGATTGAGGCCGATCCCGTCGATTCGATAGTTGAAGTTGCCGCGGGCGAAGCCTCGGTCCAGCTGCTCGCCAAGCTGCACGGCGACCTGTTCCACGTCGAAGCTGGCCTCCCAGAAACACCGCTCGCGAGAGCGGGACACGGGACAGGTCGTCGCCCCTTCCGCGCAAAACCGTTCGCATCGGCGTGTCCACTGCTCGCGGAAGCGCTCGCCCTCGGTGTCCTCACACATCTCGACGCCGGACGAGAAGGGCCCGTAAGTTGCGTCGTAGGCCAAGGCTCCGGCCGACGCATCGATGCCGTCGATCGGCGGGGAGCTTGGCTGCAATCGTTCGAGCTGAACCCCGGCGACGTCGACCACCTGATGGACGGGAGAGCCGCCGTCGGTCCGCGGTCGCAGGGCGACCTCGATGGGAATCTCGACGCCAGCAGACGACGTCAGATCGAGGTCCAAGGAGAACCGCTGCCAATCCGCCGTTAGAGGCACGGTGGCGGCAGCAACGGCCGGAGACGCCAGGTTGACGCCCGCGGCGTCACGAAGCTCGAACATGTCCTGCGGCACGGGTGTCGGACCCTGGTAGGGCGTCGCGGTCGTGAGAATGGCGCCACCCCCCGCGGGAACAACTCCCCTTGCCCACCACGAAAGTCGATAGCGAACGCCCGATCGGAGCTCGAGCGTCTGGGCGAGGCGGCTCTGGGGCCCGGCAGCCTCCCAGCGCAAGGAGTGCTCGGCTGGGTCGATCGCGTTGGGCGCCGTATCGGTCCCCGCCGACGCATAGCTGCCCATGAATACGCGGAACGCGCGGGGCGCCTCGCCCAGAGGATTGACGCTGAGGTTGCCCGGTGGAACCTCACCGAGGGGCCTCACTCGAATGCACGGCCCCGACGTGTCGTCCGTACCGTCGTCGTCGGCATCTACGACGAGCTCATCACAGTCGATGACCTTCCACGACTCCGCCAGCATGTGCTGGGAGTCTCGAAGGATGTTGTAGCCGATGAGTCCATCCTCCGGCTCACACGCCACACGGACACCGAAGATCTCGTCTCGCATGGAGACGACGGACACGTCGTTGCCATCCGTGAACGGAAAGTCGAGACGGTAGGACTCTCTCACGGCCTCGAGGCGAGCCACGTAGTCTCCAACGTACTCACCGGCGAAGGATTCTACCTCCTCGTCCGAGGCATCTCGGATCCGGTTGTAGTCGATGCCTGAAGCCGTGCAGATGTCGTTCACCCAGTCGGCCGGATCCTCGATGAGGCTCATCGGTCCAAGACGGTCCAGCTTCGTGCCCAGGCGCTGCTCCAGCGCGATGCGAGCAAGCTGGGTCATCTGAACCGCATAGCGATGGGCTCGCCGGTACCGGTCCGCGTTCGTGTTGAGACGGCGACGCATGACCGTGTTGACCTGGAAGGTGCGCCCAGTCTGGTCCTGATCCATGAAGGTGGCCCGGGCCAGGGCACGCCCCGCACGCAATCTGATCTGTTCGAGCTGCGCGAGACCGGCGTTCAGACGCTCGCTGGCGATGCGAATGCGGCTCTCCACGTTGTAGATCGCGTCCTCCGCATCCGCGATACGGCCCATGAGCGACTGGAGGGACAAGCGCTGCTGCACGTCGCCAATTTCGTCGTTGAGGTCGGCGATTCGGTTCGAAATCCGCAGCTGGGCCATCGCACTCCCGCACTGCAGGGCCGCGTTGGCGCTGCTGCGGACCGCTTCGGGGTCGAGTCTCACTCCGTTGATCGCCGCACTGGCGCACGTCGTTGCGGCACTGAGTCGCCGCGCGGTCGCGTTGAGTGCCTGCACACGGTCCTGAAGGCCGGCGATACGCAACTCGGACTCGGCAGTCCGAAGGGCCTCGCTGGCGTCTCTCACAGCGGACGCAAGATCGCGGGGTGCCGTTGCTAGTCCCTGCAACCCCGCGCGAACATCGCTCAAGGCCGACGCGTAGGTGCCACCCGCGTTGGGATAGGCGCTGCCGGACGTACCGTCGGTGGACAGCGATTCCGCAACGAGTCGGGGCACTCGGGCGAAGGTCGTCCTCCGCGCCCGCGTTTCCGCCGCTCCCGCCGTACACTCAAGGAAACGAACGTAGGCCTCCATTTGGTCCGTGTCGGCGGCGTCCGGAGGCTCCCCACAACCGCCATCGGTGGGTGCCGCCACCGGCGGAGGCAGCGGACTATTGACCTCGCAAAGGATCTCCAGAGCGTCGAAGAGCGTCTGTCGAGGGATGTGAGAACGAAGCAACACGCGGCGCCTCAGTTGGTCCGTGCCGTTCCCGAAGTACGGCATATACGGATGCAGTTCGCCGTCGGACCACACCCGTTCGTACTCGAAGGGATCCGTCAGCACTTCGGCAATGATAGGCGTCCGGTAGGGTTCCGGGGGTGAACCGAGGCCGCCGTTCGCGGGGTCGTCGACAGCGACTAGCTCCGGGGGAGCACCTGGATACGACGAGAATCCACGCCAAAGGGCCTTCAGGGCGAGAAACTGCCCCGCGCTCGGCGTTCCGTCTGCGAAGGTGACCAAACGAAGGAGGCCTCCCTCTTCGCCGCTGCCGGTGCCCCGGGGTGCCCACCACAGCGCCTGCTGCCCTGGGGGGTTGAGGTCCGTCGTCCCCCAAACCTGCACGAACGACATGCCGCGAAGGGACGCCGTGTAGGTGTAGAGCGGCTGCGGAGGATCGCCGAATCGGGGGTCGGCCCAGGCCGGGCGACTCGTGCCTCCGTGCTGTTCCTGGAAGCTGAATAGCTCGTAGTTCTCGCGGCCGCTCATACCCGTACCGCGCCAGGGGAACACGAAGTCCTCTAGATCGCCGCCACCGAGAAGCCGAGCCAGAAGCGCGGCCTCGCCGACCCGGTTGTTCCACACGCGACGCTGCTCGTGGTCCGTGCAGTCGATGCTTCGGCAGAACAGGCTACCGGGGGCGTCATGGGCGGAGACCATGTCGTCGTTCCGGCAAGAGAACCATGTTCTCGCGTCAGAGCGGCCCGATGCGGCGCATACGGAGTCGTCTCCCGGTCCGTCCTGCAGGCTTCCCGTGTCAAAGACGACCCCGTCGAGCTCGAAACGGGAGAAATCGCCAGCTCTCGCCTGGAACGCGATTCGCGAAACGCGGTCTTGGAACGCAACAGGCCCCCAGACGTTGTTCAAAAGCCTCTGCCCGCTGTTCGTCGCAGCCGTCGGGTCGAGGTCTCGCTCGACGGCGTTCCGGAAGTCGCGAAGCGTACGGCAAGCAGCGTCGTGCAACCCCGGGATTCCCGTAGCGACATGCCCGAAATCGGTCTCCGCGTCTGGGTTGCCCCCAACCTCGTCCATGGATTCGGAGCTGAAGAGGCCCATCGGATAGCTGGCGACCAGCTCGAAGCCCCCGGCAAGAGAGGCGCCGGAGGAACCCACGAGAGCGCAGGTGGGCTCCTCCACCGAACCGCCGGCCGGAAAAGGACATGCGTGCTCCCCGACCACGCCTGCGGCGTCGCACGGACGACTCCCGTCGGACGTAGTCGCCCAGAGGCACATCGGCCTCTCAGCGAACGACGCGAAGGGGACCACCGTCGGCTGACCGTCGACCTCAAGTCCGAGGCACTGCGCCAGCCGGCGTTCTTCCGAAGAGGCATCGGGCCCAGCGGTGCGGCTCAGGAGCTGGTCTACCTCTGATGGACCAGCCTGGATACAGCGTCCGTTGCGCTCGACCAGGACCAGGTCTCCACAGTTGTCGCAACCGGTTCCCACACCGCCGGGCGGCGGCTCTCCGAGACCCGCGCATGAAGCACCCACCGTGGCGTCGTTCACGACCGGCAAGCTGACCCCACAGGCTTGTTCGAGTTCCTCCGTGGCAGCCTCGGAGCGCCGGTCCATCTCCAGGCCCTGGTCAATGAGGCGGTCACCGAGGAGGTCGGCTTCCGAGGCAGCCTGGCTCGCCAGTGCGAGATAGGTACGCCAGGAGTCTTCGACGCCATCGCCGTTCTCGCTCAGGCTGTTCTCCAAGGGGATTCGTTGATCCGCGGGCAACCCGGCGCAGTCGGAGCCCGGTTCCGCGAGCCAGAGCTTGGACGGGGTGAGGGCCCGTCCCGCCAGCTCACTCGCCCAGGGGACCACCGGCCGGGCGACGACTCGCTCGTCCGTTGATAGACCGGGGTTGGCGAGTACGGCCCCCAGCATCTCCCAGGGCTGCTCGGCGGTCGCTCGGTGGACCACGTAGAACATCTCGGATGTCGGAACCACGTTGAGTCCGAGGGACAAAGTGTTGATGGGGGCGGCGAACGAAATGGTCCTGCCGAAGCCACTCGCGATATCGGCCGTCCCTGAGCTCACCGGCATAGAGGCAGCAGAACCGGGGGACCGGACGGCATCGAAGACGGCGAGGTCGCATGGTTCTCCGGCCACTAAACCGGTGGTGGCGCACTCGAGCCCGGGGGTGCCGCGGACCAGGAAGAACTGGTGTGCATCCAGGGGCGCATCGGTGTGCACTTTGATGACCAATTGGCCGGCCACGTAGTCGGAGATGATCCTCGCCGGGCGCTCCTGGGAGCCCACCGATACCAGCGGCAACACGGCGCGCCGCGCGGCGTCCGGAGCGTCGAGCGTGGCCACTACGTCCGGTGCGGCGAAGCTCAGCCAATGCGCGAGCGTGTGCGCCCAGTCGACGGCGTAGGCCACACCGTGGCGGGCATAGTCCGCCTGGGTCGACGGGTCCTGAACCCATGCGGACGTGAACCCGTTCGCCACGTTGGGGTTCGGCACACCGGACGCCAGGGTCGCGTAGTAGTCGCCCGGCGGCACATAGGGTTCGGTACCCGTGGCCGCGAAACGGCGCCAAGCCTCGGTCAGTAGGGGATCGGGCTCAGGCGGGTTCTCCTCGGGAGGGCGAATGAGCCGGGCGGAGAGAAGGTCGACGCCCTGTGCGGATGACGACCAGTTGAGGGAGCTGCCCGCGAGCCAGTGGTCCCGGACACGGTCAAAGGCCCACAGCTCCTCTCGGACATACTGTCGCGCTTCGACCAGGTCAGAGCGAAGAAGGCCTAGCGACTCGAGGAACTCGTTGGCGTCCATGGGGTTGCCGCTCGCGTCGACGAATGCGTCCCCGCGAAACGCCTCGATCCGGTCACGCAAAGGCTGGCCGCGAAGACCTCCACCCCCGACGATGAGGGCGTCGAGGTCGACGTTTTCGAAGTCTGCGATGTCCCGGGGGTCGAGAGCGCCCTCCCGCAGAAGGCGAAGGGCCCGACGCGCCGGCGGCGAGTCCTCGGCCCGCGCGCCGGGCGTACCGGGCCAGAGAGCCAATGCAACGTCAGACAGCGGAGCCGCGGACGACGAGAACCCGAGCAGGAGCTCGGCGAAGGCCCCGCGAGACAGTTCGGGATGGCGCAGCGCGATCCGCCGGCCTTCCTCGATCGTAGGTGCCTTGCCCTTCTCTGCGTCCGCCGCGGCAACGTAGACCTCGAAGGCCCGCTCGGTGGTCTCGCGAAGCAGCCAGTACGCTTCCGTGAAGGCGTTCGCTATCGCCTCTGCGTTGCTGACCACCGTCGGGGAAGCCATGTCCGTGTACTGGCCCAAGAAGCCAGTGCTGCACGATGCCCCGGGATCCGCGCCAGACATTGCACGGAGTTCGAGCCCGGCTCGGATGAGGGCCTCGCGCGCCTGATCCACCGCAGCTCGGGCGAGGACGACGCGCCCCTCGGGGGACTGCGGAGGGATGACGTATCTGCCGATCTGGTAGTCCGGGTCGACGTTGTCGGCTGCCTCGAGAAGAGACTGCGCCGCACAAACACGCATCTGGGTGAGACATGCGACCGCGTCGCAAGTCAGGTTCGGCGCCCGCAAGGCCGAGTCTCTCGTGGCCAGTTCATATTCGTGGTTCGCTGACTCAGGAAAGCGTGAGCTACAGGCGAGAACACCCCGGCAATACCCTTCGATCGGAACGCTCCCGACGAGATTAGCTGCGAGGTCAACGTCGGACAGGTCGCCGCTCGTCCCTGTCTGGGTATCAAGAGCACTGACGTACATTCGCCGCGTCAGAGAGTCCCAGGACTCCGACCGGTCCAGACGGCCTCCCGGGCCATCGTCGCCGCACGCCGTCATTAGGAGAATCGCTGCAAGGCAGCCCACCAACCCACCAAGCCCCAAGGACCGATGGCAAGCTCTTTCCATCATCATCGACACACCCCGAATGGCCGTCGCCGGCCCACCAGATTCCAAAGCAGGAGAAATCCAAGAGAACAGAGACCGAAGTCAACCGCCGCGTCAGACGCGGAACAGGCCGATCCCTGTGCAGACGGCAGTGCACACACGGACTCACCCTCGACTTGTTGGCAGGGATAGCCTCGTGGACACGGCACTGGCGCACACTCGCGGACGCAGTGCCCACCCATCGCACCCCGTCCGAGGAGACATATGCCCGCGCTGCAGTCCTCGCCGCGCTCGCAAGGCTCGCCCAGCAGAGACAGGGGAGACTCGCAGAAACCGTCGGCACAGGTAGCAGGGCAGTCGCTCGAGCTCGAGCACGGCTGAGCGCAGTAGCCTGTCGAGGCACACGACAGCGAGCCCGCGCAGCTACGGACCCCGCCCCGCACACATCGATCCCCGGCGAGGAGAGGCGCGACCACGTCGCCCGGGGGCCGGTCGTACAGAAAGCAGATGCCGGCCTCGTCGTCGGGCGACAGAGGTAGGCCCGTCGCAAGGTCCTCCCGAGAAAAGCGGGGAGACATAACAGGCATTCCCAACCCATCACAGCTGCGGTCGTCGTCACACGGGTGATAGAGGCCGAGGGCATGCCCGACTTCGTGGGCAAGTACTGCTGGGAGTTCGTCTATGGTTAGTCGGGCGGACAGGCGAATATCCGCCTCAACTATTCGGGATTCTCCGCTGTCCGAGACCTCAACAACGAGCTCGGTGGCTGCGAGAGCGTCTTCGGAGTTCCCGGGCAACTCGTCGACCCACCCGATGGCACTACGCCCATCTCCAAGCTCTAGCGGAGAGTCTTCCCCTACGCGCACGTCCGCCTGGCTGAGTGACCGGGCGCAGGGCACGCTCGCCCAGCGCTGGTATGCGTCTGCGAAGAGGGACTGCAACTGCGGGCCAAGCGGACCCGGGGCTACCTCGAAAACCGGTTGCGAGGTCCACCGCGCCGCGGTGAGTCCTCTAACCTCGGGATCGTCGAGGGAGGTACGGAAGGCAACGGAGGCAACGGGGTCGACGAGTGCCCATCCGCACCATACCGCGAGGCTAAACAATGCAAGCCGGCGTGTCGTGAGATCGAACCTAGAGCGCGGCAACGTCATCCCGAATCTCATCTACGATTTCGAAGATCTGCCCTGCGATGACATCGCTGTCATCACGAAGCTCTCGGAGTGCGCCCGGGCGAGCACCCAAGCCATCGAAGATCTGCCTCCAGTCCGCGAGCACCTGCGTGTTGTTTCGGAGAAGGATGCCGTGAAGCACGATCCCAGCCGTCGACCAGCGGTCGCGGAGGTCATTCCAAGAGTGCGGCACCGCGCCAAGGAGGGGTCTCGTGCCCACGTAATCCTCGAGCCCGTCGGGCGCGTTGTAGGTTCGATTGCGCGGGATGACGATCGCGTAGCGGAGAGAGCCGGGAGTCCAGCAGAGCACGCCTTCCCCGTCGAGAAGCTCGGCGGGGCAAGCGGGGCTGAGAGCGTTCACGGTCGCCTCGGGGTGCGCGGGAAGGCCCGCCACCAAGCCGAGCGCCTCGACGCCAGCATTCGCCTCGTCCCCAAGAGCACCACGCGCAGGAAACAGCGAGACTCCGGCCGCGGGGTCGGGATCGTTGAAGGGCTTGACCAACGCCAGCTGGCTCTCAAAGACCCCTACTCCGGCGGCCGTGCCGAAGGGCCGTATCGGGAAGTCGTCGAAAATCACCGAGGCCACGCGTGACCCGGGACGAATCGCCTCCAAGTCTCGGGGCAGCGTACGCAGCACGTCGCGGTCCATGAGTCCCGTAAAGAACTGGCGTGCCCGGTCCTCGATGACGAGCACGAGCTCGATGGGGCTTGGCTCACAGGCTCCACGGACGAACGACTCACACGTTTCGCTACAGGTTGCGACGCGCCGCTCGCCGGCGGCACAGCCGCTCGTCAGGTAGCGAACCTCGCCCGGCGAGCACACGCCCGACTCGCCCATGCACGCTTCGACGGTCTCGAACACACACTCCGCGGTGCATCGCGCACTTTGGGTGCCGCACATGCCACACGCCAGATCCGTGACCGTGCCCGGATCGCATTCGCCTTCTCCTTCGCACTCGGAAACGTTCTCCCAGACGCCGTCCGCCGTGCAGAAGCGGTCGAAGGTGCCGCAGAAGCCGCACGACGTGGTTTCCGTGGTTCCCGGGGCGTCACAGGGCTCGGGGCACGCGCTGCGGTCACAGTCCCCTTCCACCCAGACTCCGCCGGTGCAGTTCTCCAGCTGAGTGCCGCATTCCTCGCAAACGCCGGCCTCCTGGGTTTCGCCCTCGAGGCACTCCCGCATGTCCGGCGCCATGTCCTCTGACGGGCCCACGTCTGCCGGTGACGCATCCGGGGGCGGACTCGAGTCGCGTTCTCCCGCGTCTTCGGGTCGGCCCTCCGATGAGCCGCAAGCCGACGCGGTTAGGAGCAGAAACAGAAGGGGCACGGCGGGCCGTCCTTCAAACGAGCAGCAAGACAAGCGCACGGTGACTGGGTGCCAAAACGCGGACTCGCATGTCAACCCTCCGGGTGGCGCTGCGCGCGTTGCCACACAAGTCGCGCTGCCGGTGGCGTGGCGGAACGTGCTGGGCCCGTCGCTTTGGTTGCCGCTGAACTCCCCCGTGCGCGTCGAGCTGGTCACGCCCCGAAACCAGCCCGAGTCGGCCGTATCTCGGTCGATATCGGGCACGTGGCCTGTAAACGGAGTTGGCA
>JBCCAW010000723.1:0-2563 GCA_039814655.1 Myxococcota bacterium
CCCGCAGCGCTCGAGCTGGGCCGAATGAGCCTCAGCGCCCCTCGACCTCGCGCTTGAGCGCGGCGTTCACCTGGTCGTAGGCCGCCGGGAGCATCTTCCGCACGTGGGGCCAGATCAGCGCGAGGAGCGCGCCCGAGAAGGACTCGCCGTGCACGAGGCGCGTGCGCGCGCCACCGTCGAGGGGCTCGAGGCGGAAGTAGTGGTTCGCGCCAGCGAAGGGTCGCTGAAGCGCGGCGCGCGGGCCCTCCCAGCGGAGCTCCTCGCCATCGGCGCGCACGACGGTGACCGCGAGGGGCACCTTGCCGATACCGAGGGCGACCTGAAAATCGAGGGACGCCCCGGCGCGAAAGGGCCCACTGAAGCCGCCGAACATGGGGTTCCAGCGGTCCCAGGACGACGAGTCCCCGAGCGTGTCCCATACCTCCGCCGGCGGCGCGTCGATGGCGATGCTGGTGAGCACGGTGCGCTTACTGGAGCTCATGACGCCGGGAGCATCCCCGACGGGACGGCCTTTTGCTACCGTGCCGCGCCATGAGCGAGAGCGACCCCCGCCAGTTCCTCACCGAGACCCTCCCGGCCCTCTTCGCGAAGGGCGTGGCGTCGCTGGAAGCCGCCGCCGCGAGCGACGCCTCCGCCGCCGCGCGCCTTGCCGACGTGAAGGGCGCGGCCGGTGGCGTCCGCCTCTCCATCGAGGGCGAGGGCGACGTGTTCTTGCATGTCGCGGACGGCGTGATGCGCGCCACGGACGGCCCGGAAGACGTGAACCTGGCCATCGCGGCCCCGGGCCCGGCGCTGCGCATGCTCCTGGGCGAGGCCGAGGCCTCTGGCGAGCTCTCCGACCAGGAAGCGCTCCAGCGCGCCACGGGCGTGGCGTCCAAGAAGCTACAGGACGCGCTCGGTGACGAGTCGCTCCTCTTTCACATCATCGCCGAAGAAGTGCCGGAGCTGGGCACGGTGACCGTGAAGATCGGCCTCAACGCCGCGGAGCCGCCGGCCGAGCCCACCTTCACGGCGACCATGCACTACACGGACCTCGAGGCGGCCCGCGCGGGACAGACCGACGCGCAGCAGCTCTTCATGGGCGGCAAGCTGCGCATGGCCGGCGACTACACGCGGGCGCTCCAGCTCGGCATGCAGATCCTCGCGATGCAGCAGCAGCAGCAGCAGTAGACGCCGGCTACGAGGCGACGCGCGCCGCCGTCGCGCGGACGTGGATCAAGCACTCCGGCGCACCGCGGTGCATACACGCCGCCTCCTCGATGTCGATGGCCTCGTGGAAGTGGGCAGCCAGCCCCTGCACGATGCCTCGCGCCAACGTGCACAGGCCGCGGGACGACGCATACGTGAGCTCCGCATGGCCCGGCCCGACGCGCCGGACGGTCAGGTGGGGCGGCGTCGCTCCGGGTTTCCGGAGCCTCACGACGCGATGGATGGCCGCCTCTGTATGCTCGAGCACGTCGAGGGTGCCCCAGGTGGGATCGACGAGGGATGGGTAGGTCGCGAGGAGGTGCGGCGCCATGAAGCGCCCGAAAAACTCGAGCACCTCTCTCGGCCCCGTGCCGAGACGCCGGCTCGCGGCCTCCACCAGCGCCATGACCTCCTCGTCCGGGTAGGTCATATGCGCTGCATAGACGCGCGCGCCGAGTCCCGCGTCGACGAGGAGGGTCCGAAACCCCTCCGCTCCGAAGGCCTCGTTCGCAAAGGCCTCGAGCTCCGCCATGACGACGCCGTGCATGCGTCCGACCCAACGGCACGATCGGGTCGCCCTGAGGGGTGACCCGTCGCAGCGTCCTCACCTGGTGAGTGCACCTCCAGTGCTAGCCTGGGCGGCCTATGTACCGTCGCATCGTCCTTTTCGGCGCCACCGGCGACTTGACCGCGCGCCTCCTCATGCCGGCCTTCGCCCAGCTCGCGAGCGAAGGGCGCCTGCCGGACGACCTCACGATCCTCGGGACCTCGACCAAGGACCTCACGCCCGAGGCCTTTCGGGCCCACATCACCGCGGCCCTCGCGGAGCACGCCGCGGGCGTCTCCGGGGAGGCCCGCGCGTCCATCGTCGCTCGCCTCGACTACCGCGTCGGCGACGTCACGGACCCGGAGAGCGTGAAGTCCCTGCTGGCGGCGCCGGGCCGGCAGCTCGTGTACCTCGCGCTCCCCTCGGTCATCCTCGAGCGCGCGCTCTCGGCGCTCGCCGAGGCCGGGCTCGGCGCCGAGGACGCCATCGCCGTGGAGAAGCCCTTTGGGTCCGATCTGGCGTCCGCGCGGCGCCTCAACGCGATCGTCGCGCAGCGCATGCCGCAGCCGACGGTCTTCCGCATCGACCACTTCCTCACGGACACGCTGGTGCAGCGCGTGCTGGCGCTCCGCTTCATGAACCGGCTCTTCGAGCCGCTGCTCAACGGCCACCACGTGGCGCGCGTGGACGTGAGCTGGCTGGAGAGCCTCGCCCTCGAGGGGCGGGCCGGCTACTACGACCGCGCCGGCGCGTTGAAGGACATGCTCCAAAACCACCTCATGGTGGGACTACATTCGGCGACGCGCCGTTCGGCACCTCGAGAAGGGC
>JBCCAW010000033.1:0-19485 GCA_039814655.1 Myxococcota bacterium
CGGCGCGGCGGTCGCGCGGGCGCCGGAGGGCACCTCGACCTGGGCCGGGGCGGGCGACCCCCCAGGCGCCAGCGAGGCCGGCGGACGCCCTTCGGCGACGGCCACGTTCGCCGCGGGCGCGGGATCGGAGCAGGCGAGACAGACGAGCGCGGCGCCGAGCAGACCGAAGGAGGTTCGTCGCATGCGCCGCTCCTAGGGCCTCGCTCCCCGCGGCGCCAGCGTCTCGGGCCTATCGCGCCGGGGCCCGCAGCCGCTACCGTTCAGCCCTTGCCAGCCCCGCAGGAGCCGCGGCCCCGACCGCCCACCGATCTCCAGCGCGCGAGCGTTCGCGTGGTGTTCATGCTCGGCCTGCTGCTCGCGCTCACGCTCGCAGCCCTTGGCGCGGGCCTTCTCGCGGAGGTGCCTCCGGAGGCCGGTGAGCTGCGTCCGCTCTCCCGCTTTCTCCTCGCCTTGGCCTTCGCGGCCGTCGCCTCGATCTCCGTCGCGGTGCTCGGCGCCGGCGTGGGCGCCCGGGACTACACGAGCGACCTTCGCTTCGTCGGCCAGGGCCTCGCGGCCATGGTGCGCGACGAGCATCTGACCGAGTCCATTCCGCTTCGTACCCTCGACGAGCTCGGCACGCTGGTGCGCTCCTTTCATGCGCTGCGCCTCGACTTCGGCGTCGCCCTCGAACGTGAGCGCACGCTCCGCCAGCGGGCCGAGGAGGCAGAGGAGGCCCGAGCGGAGCTGCTCCGCGCCGTCAGCCACGAGGTCCGCACGCCGCTCAACGCGGTGCTCGGCTTCGCCGACGTGCTCCTCGAGGAGATCGACGGCCCCTTGAGCGACGGGCAGCGGGACGACCTGCGCGTGCTCAAGGACGCGGGCACGCACCTGCTCGCCCTCTTCGAAGACGTGCTCGACCTCAACGAGGCCACCGCGAGTCAACTCGCCATCACGCCCGTGCCCGTCGCCCTCGGTCCCCTCCTCCACGGCGTGGTGGCCGAGCTCCGCGGGCAGCGCCGCGAGGGCGAGGTCGTGCTCCGCGCGGTGGTGCCCGAGGACCTGCCCCCGGTGCTCGGCGAGGCGAAGCGCATCCGGCAGATCCTCACGAACCTCGCGGGGAACGCGCTCCGCTTCACGGACGCCGGCGAGGTGGTGGTGGAGGCATCGGCCGCGGAGCAGACCGTGTCCATCGAAGTGCGCGACACGGGCATCGGCATCGCACCGGAGGACCAGGAGCACATCTTCGACGAGTTCGCCCAGGCCGCGCCGGACGGCCCGCGCGGCCGGCGCGGGGGAGCGGGCCTGGGCCTGGCCATCGCGCGGCGCCTCACCTTGCTGCACGAAGGCACGCTCACGCTCGAGAGCGAGCTCGGCGTGGGCTCGGCGTTTACGGTCCGGCTGCCGCGGGGGGACCGGCCGTGAGCGCCAGCCGCTTTCCCCTGAGCGAGGCGCCGGAGTCGGCCGCCTGGACCTTGCCGCCGCCGCCGCCGCCGGTACCCAGCCGGCCGGCGGTCCTGCGCGGACTGGCCCGGACGTCGACGCTGGCCGTGGGCGGAAGCGGCGCGCTGGCTTTCGCGACCGCGCTCATCGTGCTCCCGCTCCGCGCGGCAGAGGTCCCGGGCTTGCTGCGCTTCGTCGGCCTCCTGGTCCTTGCCGTGGTGACCGTCGCGCTCCTCGCGAGCGCGCACGCGCTTACGCCCGCGGCCCCGCTCCCGGCGGCCTTGAACGCGCGGCAACATCCCCCCTCCGCGGCCGTCGCCGCCGCCTTTCGTACGCCCGGGCGCGTGCTCTCGGCGTCCTTTGCGGTGCTCGTCGTCATGTCGCTCCTGGAGGCGAGCGGCCTCGTGGCCTTCTCGGGCTTGCCTGGCCGCGTGCGCGTGGCGACGGCGCTGCTGGCCTTCGGCATTCTTCAGGCGGGGCTCTTCTTCGCCGCCGTCGGCTGGCGCTCGACGGTCTGGGGGTGGCTCGCCAGCCTGAACCCCGGGGACGTCGACCTGCCCATGCGCCCGGCGCTCGCCGCGCGCCTCGTGCGCCGCGTGCTCTCGGCCCTGGGCCTCGTCGTGGCGTGCCTCGGTGCGCCCTTTCTCGCGCACGTCGAGACGGCCGGACCCTGGGCGCTGGGGCTCGCCGGCGCCGTGGCCCTCGGGGCGCTGCTCGCCGGGGCGCTCTTCGCATGGCGCCTCGGCCGGGACGCCGTGGCTGACGTTCGCGTGCTCACGGACCGGGTCCGCTCCTTCAGCCTCGACCTCGGTCAGTCCGGGCGCCTTCGCCTCGGTTCCCTCGAAGCGAGGGCGCGTACCTCGGCCGCCGAGCCCCTCGCGCGCCGGGTCCGCCGGCTCTCGCGGACCTACGCCCACCGCGCGCAGGTCGAAGCCGACGCCCGCGAGCGCATCGAAGCGGCGCAGCGGCTCAAGACGCGCTTCATGGCCTTCATGAGCCACGACCTTCGCAGTCCCCTCAGCTCCATCAACGGCTTTGCGGAGATCCTCGCGAGCGAAATGGACGGGCCGCTGACGCCCGAGCAGCGAGAGAGTGTCGCGTCCATTCAGCAGAGCGGTGACGAGCTGCATCGCCTCGTCACGGAGATCGTCGATACGGCGCGCCTCGAGGCCGGGCGCATGGAGCTCCTGCGCGAGCCCTGCGATCCCTGGCGTCTGCTCCTGGATGCGGTGCTCGAGGCCCGGGACCGGGCCCGCGAGGAGCTGCCCATCGAGGTGCTCCCGGGCGCGTCGCTTCCCCTCGTGGTCGTGGACTCGGAGCGGACGCAGCAGGCGCTGCTCGGCGTGCTGGCCCATGTGCACCGCATGGCGCCGGCGTCGACCATTCGCGTGCGGGCGCACGGCGAGGGCCGCGGCGTGTGCTGGGACGTGGAGGCGCCGGGCCTGCCTCCGGAGCCCGAGCGACAGATCTTCGAGGCCTTTCGCGAGCTCCGGCGCGCGTCCGGGCGGCGCGTGGGCGGCCTCGGCCTGGGCCTCGCCCTCGCTCGCGCCCTCATGCAGGCCCAGGGCGGCGATGTGGCCTACACGAGCCAGGGCCCCGGCGGCCCGCGCTTCCGCTTCACGCTGCCGGTCAACGCGCCCAGCTGAGGGGAGCGGCCGGACCCGCGCGCACGCGGAGCGGTGCGAGGGCCGGCGAGCTCGAGTCGGACATCTAGCGGAGCGCTGCGAGCACGGCCTCGGCGGAGGCCTCGAGGGCCGCGGCGCGGGCGTCGAGGCCCGCGTCGCCTTCGCGCCGTAGCGTCTCCAGTGCGCCGCTCGCGTGGGCCTGAACCAAGGGGGCCTTGGCCGCGGCTCGCGTGACGGCTTTGGCCCGGGCGCGGGCGCCGCGGGCGCTCGCGCGGCGGGACGCATCGAGCACGGCCCGGGCGCTCCGGGATCCGTCCTTGCGCAGGCGGCGCAGCGCCGAAGCGGGGACCTGCGGCGCCTGCGCGAGCGCCGTGCCCAGCACCTCGGCGCTGGGCGTCGCCAGCTCCGGGAGCTCGGCCAGGACCGCGTCCAGCGAGCGCTCCTCCCAGCCGCGGATCGACGCTCCGCCTTCCGTCGCGTTGATGAAGCGCCCGTCGTAGTGCTCCGCGGCCGCCTCGAACCAGCGACGAAAGAGCGTCAGGTCGTAGGTCGTCGAGACCCGCTCGTCGCCGCCCCAGGCCGGCACCTCGAGGCAGGGCTGGCTCTTGTGCGGCAAGGCGAGGCCCTTCGCGCGGAAGGCCTCCGCCGTGGCCTCGTCGTAGTCGATGGTGATCACGCCCTCGTCGACGGAAGTGCGCCATCGCTCGCGACCGGTGCCCGTCGCGTAGGCCTGGCCGCCCGTGTAGGCGAGGTCCTGGCCGACGAGCACGATGGGATCCGCGCCCCAGGTGCGGGCCAAGGCAAAGGCCGCCGTCGCGACGGTGGCGCCGTAGCGCAGCGGCGTCATGCCGAGGGCCTCGACGAGCGGCGCCAGCGCCTCGTGCTCCTGCACGAAGAGCGCCTTGTGCGCCGTGTCGAGCGCGAAGGTGTCGGCGTCGGCGACCAGGTCCAGGGCGAGCACGGCCGTGCGCTCCGCGATGGCCGCGAGCTCCGGGCTAGCGGTCAGCGATTCGATGCGAACCAGCACGTCGAGGGCGTCGAGCTCTCCGTGCAGCGCCTTGGCCGCCGTGTTCACGGCGAAGAGCGCGCCCTTCTTTCGAGCGTCGTTCAGCAGGTGCCGGTTGCGGTCGAGGCTCGGCCCGGCGGAGACGAGGAAGGCGGGCCGGCCCCGGAGCGGCTGTCCCGCGGCGAGGGCGAGGGGGATGCCGCTGGCGTAGCGCAGGCTCGCGAGGCCCGAGCGGAGCACCATGGCCCGGCGGCCGGATGCACTCTGCTCGCGCATGCGCCGGAAGCCCTGGGCGTCGCGGATGGCCTCCTGCACGCGAGCGTGAAAGGCCGGGTAGGCCTCGGCGTAGCCCGGCGGCGAGAGCAGCACGATGCGCTCGTCGGCGCTTCCGCTCGAGGAGAGCGTGTCGAGGAGCGCGTCGATGCGGCGCACGCAGGTCACGCCCTCGAAGGCGTCCGGGAGCAGCTCCTGCGCCGTCACGAGCACCTCCTCCACTGGCTCGACGATCACCAGACGCTTGGCGCCCAGGGTTTTCAGCCGGAGCGGTCGGTAGCCGAGGCCGCTGCCGAAGAGCACCAGCTGGTCTGCCCCGGCCACGACGTCCGGCGACACGAAGGCCTTCGACGCCGCAACGGGGTCCTCCGGGTCCTCCAGCCAGACGTCATCGACGCGGAGCGTTGGCATCCCGTCCGGCGCGAGCTCCATCTTCAGCAGGCCCGGGGCCTCGGGCTCGGGTGCGGTTTCCGTGGCCGGGGTCATCGCGTCTCCTCCCCCTGGCCCGGGTGCGCGTCTCGGGGCTGGCGCCGGCCCGGAGGCGCGGGGGTCGGCGCCGGCCGGGGAACCGCCGCCGGCCGCACGTCGAAGGAGAGCGTGAAGCCCGTGCGCGGCAGCGTTTGTTTGGCGACGCGCACGTCGCCGAAGCCCAGCGGCGACGAGTCGTCGAGGCCGACCTGGACCCGCGCCCCGGAGCGAAGCTCGGGCCCGGCCTCGGCCGGTGCGAGAAGCGCCGGGCCCCGGCTGAGCACGCATTCGGGTCCCATCAGGCACTTCAGGAGTTCCCGGAAGCGCGGCCCGGCGGCGAAGCCATGGAGCGCGAGGGTCCCGCTCGCGGCGGCCTCACCGAGTCTCCCCGTCGGCGCCAGCTCCCGGAGAAAGGTCTCGAGCGCGGCCTCGGGCACGAAGCCCTGCATGTGGAGCGCGCCGGCGTCGCGGAACTCCCGACGCAGCGCTTCCTTGACGTGCCCGTCTTCGTACCAGCCGCGGCGACATGCGGGGACCTCGCGGGCCGGAGGCGAGAACGCGCGGGGTGATGCGGCGCGCAGGGGCGTGGAGCTCTGCATGACCGGCCTGGGAGCAAGGCGCGGGCCAGCGAAGCGCGTTGCCGCCGCGTCGCGGGCCCCGCCCGGCGCGTCAAGGCGATGACGTCGGCGCCGCGCGTGGCGTCAGGGCCCTGGCGAGACGGGGCCGCGCCGCCGCGGGCGCGCCGAGGGACCGGGCCGGAACGGCCTTTGCTCTCCCGCAGGCCATGAGCATCCCGCCGTCACCCGTGCCCACGGACTCCACCTCCCGCCGTCTTCGCATCGGCGAACGCCTCGTGGGCGATGGCGCGCCGCCGCTCGTGGTTCCGGAGATCGGCATCAACCACGAGGGGAGCGTCGAAAAGGCGCTCCGCATGGTCGACGACGCCGCCAAGGCCGGCGCGGAGCTCGTGAAGTTCCAGTGCCACGTCATCGAGGACGAGATGATCCCCGCAGCCAAGGACGTGGTCCCGGGCAACGCCGAGGAAGGCATCTGGGAGATCATGGAGCGCTGCGCGCTCTCGGAAGAGGAGACCCGCGAGGTGAAGGCCTACGTCGAAGACAAAGGCCTGATGTACCTCTCGACGCCCTTCAGCCGCGCCGCGGCGGATCGCCTCGAGGCCCTCGGCGTGGACGCCTACAAAATCGGCTCCGGCGAGTGCAACAACACGCCGCTCATCGACCACGTGGCGTCCTTCGGCAAGCCCGTGATCTTGTCGACGGGCATGAACGACATCTCGACCGTCGCCCCCTCCGTGGAGATTCTCGAGCGCCGCGGCGTCGACTACGCGCTGCTCCACTGCACGAGCATGTACCCCACGCCCTACGACAAGGTGCGCCTCGGCGGGATCACGGAGCTCGGCGACGCCTTCCCGAACGCGGTGCTCGGCCTGAGCGACCACTCCCTCGGCAACTGGACGTGCTTCGGTGCCGTGCCCTACGGCGCGCGCATCCTCGAGAAGCACTTCACGAGCGACACGCGCTGGCCCGGGCCGGATGTGCCCATCTCCATCGACCCCCGCGAGCTCGAAGAGCTCATCGTGGGCTCGAAGGCCATCTTCGAAGCGCTCGGCGGCGGCAAGACCATCCTCGCTGAGGAGCAGCCCACCATCGACTTCGCCTACGCCTGCGTGGTGAGCACCCGGGACATTCAGCCCGGCGAGACCCTGAACGACGCCAACACGTGGGTGAAGCGACCGGGCACCGGCGAGATTCACGCCAAGGACTATGCGAACGTGCTCGGCAAAACGGCGCGTACGACCATCCCCCAGGACACGCAGATCGCCTGGGCCCAGCTCGCCTGAGCGCCTCGCCTGCCGCGCGAATCGGGACCAAGCTGCGTCGCGATGTCCTTCATCGACGACGACCTTCCGGCGCACTCCGTCGCCTCCGTGCAGGAGGCCCTCGGCATCACCGGCGCCCCGCATGGGCCGCGGATCCTCGTGCTCTACGGCTCGCTCCGGGAGCGCTCCTTTTCGCGCTTCCTCGCCGAGGAGAGCGCGCGCGTGCTCCGGGCCTTCGGCGCCGAGGTGGAGGTCTTTCGGCCTCACGGCCTGCCGGTCTTCGACCGCACGCAGCATGACCACCCGGAGGTGCAGCGCCTTCGGAAGCTCTCCATCTGGTCCGAGGGCCACGTGTGGATCTCGCCGGAGCAGCACGGGTCCATGACCGCGGCGTTCAAAAACCAGATCGACTGGATCCCGCTCTCGGACGGAGCGGTTCGGCCGACGCAGGGTCGCAGCTGTGCGGTGATGCAGGTCTCCGGCGGCTCCCAGTCCTTCAACACGGTCAACCAGCTCCGCGTGCTCGGGCGCTGGATGCGCATGGTCACCATTCCGAACCAGTCGTCCGTCGCGAAGGCCTGGCAGGAGTTCGACGACGACGGGCGCATGAAGCCCAGCAGCTATCGCGACCGGGTCGTCGACGTCCTCGAGGAGCTCTTTCGCTTCACCGTGCTGCTCCGCGACCGCAGCGAGGCGCTCACGCTCCGCTACAGCGAAGAGAAGCAGAAGCGGCAGGAGGGCCGGCTGCGCAAGGGCCTCGGCGTCGGCTGAGGCGCTCGAGGTTGGGCCTCGCGCCGAGCATGGCGAGGAGCAGGCCGCCTCTTTCCGGGGCTCAGCCCACGAGGTGCGGCGCGCCGACCTCGCCGACGTCCTGCATGCGCAGGCCGCGATCGATGCGGAGCGCGGCGTTGATGAGCCCGAGATGGCTGAAGGCTTGGGGGAAGTTCCCGAGCGCCTCGCCGCTCTTCGGGTCCACCTCCTCGGCGAGAAGACCAAGGTGGTTCGAGGCGTCTTCCGCGTGCGCCGTGAAGACGTCCCGGGCCTCGTCGAGGCGTCCTTCGAGGGCCAAGGCCTCGGCCAGCCAGAAACCGCAGAGCACGAAGGCCCCTTCCGGTCCGCCCACGCCGTCTTCCACGCGATAGCGGTGCAAGAAGGGCCCTTCGCTCAGCTCCTTACGCACGAACTCCACGGTGGCGCGGGTACGCGGGTCCGAGGGCGGGAGAAAGCCGTGCAAGGAGAGCATGAGCAGCGAGGCGTCGGCGTCCCCGTCGCCGTAGCGCGAGACGAAGTGCGTCCCCTCCGGCGAGAGACCCTTCGCGAGGACCTCCGCGTGCACCTCCGCCGCGGCCTGGCGCCAGCGCGTCTCGCAAGGGTCGCCGAAGAGCGGGGCGATGCCCGCGCCGCGGTCCAGGGCTAGCCAGCACATGACCTTCGAGTAGACGTTGTGCCGCTTGCCATCCCGGGGCTCCCAGATGCCGTGGTCCGGCTCGCGCCAGCGCGCCGCCACGTCCTCCACGGTGCTCCTCAGCCCGCGCCAGGTGCCGAGCGTGAGCGAGCCGCCGAAGCGCTCGTAGAGATGCGCCGCGTCGACGAGCGCGCCGGCCACGTCGAGCTGGAGCTGCCCTTTGGCGCCGTTGCCGATGCGCACGGGCTTCGAGCCCCGGTGCCCCGCCAGATGTTCGAGCATCTGCTCTTCGGGCACCGGGCGCCCGTCCAGGTCGTACATCACCTCGAGGGAGTCGGCGCCCTCGAGGGCGCCGCGCATGAAGTGGAAGAAGTCCCGCGCCGTGCCCGCGTCTCCGAGCAGGTTCGAGGCCCGGACCGCCATGCCTGCATCCCGGGGCCAGGTGTAGCGGTAGTCCCAGTTGCGTCCGCCGCCGATCCACTCCGGCAAGGACGTGGTCGGTGCCGCCACCATGGCGCCCGTGGGCGCGTAGCTCAGCAGCTTCAGGAGCAGCGCGGAGCGCACTACGTGGTGACGCCAGGGGCCGTCGTAGTCGAGCTGTTCGCACCAGGCGCGCCAACGTTTCCGCGTCACGCGGAGCAGCTCGTAGGAGCGGTAGGCGGAGATGCGTTCCGGCCGCGGCGCGTTTCCGCTGAGCACCATCCACACGCTCTCGCCCCGGCTCAGCGTGATTCGCGCAGACAGTCCTCCAGCGCTGCGCTCCTCCCAGCGCACCTGGGCGCCGAGCACCGCCGCGAGGCGCTCGCCGGCGCCCGTCGCCAGCAGCCCGTGCTCCTCCCGGGCGATGTGCGTGGTCGCCGCGCCGTAGCCGAAGCGCGGGTCGAACACGATCTCGAGGGTCATCTGGCCCTCCATGCAGGCCACGCGCCGGTGCACCTCCTGGATCCCCGAGCGCGGGTCGTCGGTCCAGGGCATGAAGTCGTCGAGGCGCACGGCGCCGCTCTCGTTGCGGAAGAGCGTCTCGAGCACGTTCGTGCGCGGGTCGTAGCGCTGCAGGCTCTCGAAGGGCCCGACGGGCGTGATCGCCGTCAGACCCCCGCGGTCCGCGTCCAGGATGGCGCCGAAGACCGAGGGGCCGTCGAAGCGCGGCACGCACATCCAGTCGATGGCGCCGTCCGGGCGCACGAGGGCGCAGGTGATGCCGTCGCCGATGATGCCGCGCGCGCCAATGGGGAGCTCCCGCGCAAGGCCGGTGAAGCGAAAGGGCTGACCGAGGCGCTTTGCGGTGCTGAAGATGTCCACGGGCGTGATCTACCAGAAGCGGGCCCGACGCCCGGGCGTCTTGGGGCCCGGAGGGCGGTTGTTCCGTGGCGCCCGGGGAGGTACCCACGGGGCGTGGCAGGCATCGTCGTCGTCTCCAACCGCGGACCCTTCCGCGTCTCCGGTACCGGTGCGCGGCGAAAGGTGGTGCGCGCCGCCGGCGGGTTGGTCACGGCGCTCCTCCCGGTGCTTCGGGAGCGAGGCGGCACCTGGGTGAGCGCCCAGGAGACGGACCATCCTCTCGTCGTCGAGCAGGGCGACGCCGAGCCCTTCGACTTCGAGGAGGTGACCATTCCGCGCGGGGTGCGCGAGGCCTTCTACGGGCCCTTCTCGAACGGCGTTCTCTGGCCGCTGCTCCACAGCATGCCCGCCACGGTGTCCCTCGGGAGCGCGCCCTGGGACGCCTACGACGCCGCCAATCGCGCCTTCGCGGACCGGGCCGTCGCCGCCGGTGGGCGCGAAGGGCTCTACTGGGTGCACGACTACCACCTCATGCGCGTGCCCAGCATGATCCGTGAGCGCGCGCCGGGATCGCGCATCGGCTGGTTCTGCCACATCCCCTGGCCCGGGCCGGACCTCTTCAGCGCGCTGCCCTGGCGCGCGGAGATGATCGACGGGCTCCTCGGCGCCGACGTGCTCGGCTTTCACACGGAGGAATACGCCGACCAGTTCCTCGCCTGCGTGCGCCGGCTCAGCGCCCACGCGGTGCGCGGCGATTCCATCGACGTCGGAGGCCGGAACGTGCGCGTCGTGGTCGCGCCCATCGGCGTACCTTGGGAGGATCTGGCCACCTTGGCCCGGAGCCCGGAGGTCGAGCGCGAGCAGAAGCGCATTCGCCATCGCATCGGCGATCGCGCGATGATCCTCGGCGTCGACCGCCTCGACTACACGAAGGGCGTGCCCGAGCGCCTCGCGGCGTGGGGCCGGCTGCTCGCGCGGCGCCCGTCGCTGCGGGAGCGCGCCGTGCTCGTCCAGGTGATGGTGCCCTCGCGCGAGGCGGTGAAGGCGTACCGGGACCTCAAGGACGAGGTCGACCGGCTCGTGGGTGACATCAACGGCCGCTACTCGCTGACCGGCCGCGTACCCATTCACTATTTCTATCGGTCCTTGAACCCGACGCAGCTCTACGCGCACTACCGGGCCGCGGACGTCGGCTTCGTCACGCCGCTTCGCGACGGCATGAACCTCGTCGCGCACGAGTACTGCGCCGCCCGCGTGGAGGAGGATGGCGTGCTCGTCCTGAGCGAGTTCGCCGGGGCGGCGCACTACCTGCGCGACGCGCTCATCGTGAACCCCCACGACGTGATCGCGACGGCGGAGGCCCTCGAGACGGCGCTCCGCATGCCGCGCGTGGAGCAGCGCGAGCACATGAGGGCGCTCCGGAAGCAGGTGGCCGCCCTCGACGTGCACAAATGGGCCGCCGGCTACCTCGGGAGGCTCGAGCGATGAGTGACCTGGCGGCGCGGATTCGCGCGCTCCCGGCGCCTCGGCTTCTGGCCCTCGACGTGGACGGAACGCTGGCGCCCATCGTCGAGGACCCCTGGGCCGCCCGCGTGCCGCCGGCGACGCTCGCGGCCGTGGAGGCACTGGCGGCCGCCGAAGGCTACGTGGTGGCCCTGCTCAGCGGCCGGGACGCCGAGGGCCTCGCCCGCGTCGCGCCGCTTCCGAACCTCTGGCGGGGTGCGGAGCACGGCCGCATCGTGCTTGCGCCCGGGGAGGCCTCGCGGCCCGAGCGCTTGACGGAGGAGGAGCAGGAGGCGCTCGAGGAGTTCGCGGGCGAAGCCACGGCGACCTGGGTCCCCCAGGGCGCGCGCCTCGAGGTGAAGCCCGCCGCCCGCGCCGTGCACGTGCGGGGCCTCGACGAGGCCCTCGGCGAGGCCCTGCTCGACGCGGCGGAGGAGCTCGCCGTGGCCCTCGGGCTTCACCCCCGGCGCGGGCGCGCGGTGCTCGAAGCCGAGGCCCGGCGCGGCTCGAAGCGCGCCGGCCTCGCGCGCCTGGCGACGGTCACGAAGGCCGCGAGCCTCGTCTTCGCCGGCGACGACCTGACGGACTTCGAAGCCATCGAGCTCGCCGCGGCCCACGGCGTGGGCATCTTCGTCGAGAGCGCCGAGCGACCCGAAGGGCCGGCGGGCGCGAGCGGAAGCGTCGCGGGGCCGGCGGGCATGGCGGCGCTCCTCGAAGCCCTGCTCGGCTAAGTTGCCTCGAAGGGCGCCCAGCCCCGAGCATGAGCCCATGAAGGTCTTCGGCTTCGAGGCGAAACGCGCGTTCGAGTACGAGAACGGCTTCTACCTGACCAGCGACGTGCGCCGCATGGGCAAGCTCCTGGCGCACTACGACCTTTACAAGCGCATCGTGGGGTTGCCCGGGGCCATCGTGGAGTGCGGCGTCTTCAAGGGCGCCTCGCTCGTGCGCTTCGCGACCTTCCGTGAGCTCCTCGAGAGCCCCTTCTCCCGGGAGATCCTCGGCTTCGACGCCTTCGGCGCCTTCCCCCGGGAGGGCGACGCGGAGGACCGGGAGTTCATCGAGGCCTTCGAGGAGGAGGCGGGCACGGGCATCTCGCCGGAGGAGCTCCAGCAGGTCCTCGCGCACAAGGGCATCCGGAACGTCACGCTGGTGCCTGGCGACATCAACGAGACGGTCCCGGACGTGGCGACGACCCGGCCCGAGCTGCGCATCGCTCTGCTGCACGTCGACGTGGACGTCTACGTCCCGACGCGGACCATCCTCGAGCACTTTTACCCGCGGCTGGTGCCCGGAGGTCTCCTGGTGCTCGACGACTACGGCAAGGTGGCCGGCGAGACGCGCGCCGTGGACGAGTACTTCGCGGAACGCGGGGCGCGCCTCGAGAAGCTCCCGCTGAGCCATATCCCCGCCTTCATCGTCGCGTCCTGACACCCGGCCTCAAGATCAGCCGTCGAGCGTCCGAGACCCCAGGGGAGCACGACGATGCAGGTCCAGGTTCCCAGCGTGCGCGCGCCCGCCATGGTGCGCGCTCCGGCCGTCCCGCCGGTGACCCCCGCCGCCCCCGTAGGCCGCGGGCAAGGGGAACACGTGGTGCTGTCGACGCTCGCAAGCGAGCTCGCGTCGGCTCGGACGAAGCCGGCGCTCCCGACGGAGGTGGACGCGGCGGTCATCGACGAGGGGCGCGTGGAGGCCATTCGCGAAGCCATCGAGCAGGCCCGGCTCTCCGTGGACCCGAAGCGCATCGCCGGCGCCATGGCCCGGGACCCGCGCTGAGCGCGTCAGCGCCGGAGCGTCATGCCTTTGCGCAGCAACGCGGCCCCGAGCGGGGCCGTGGACAGCACCTCGGCGATGCGTGGTCCCGCCCCTCCGTCCCCATAGGGGTTCGGCGCCTCGCGGCATCGCGCCCGAAAGGCGTCGTCGAAGAGCGCGTGGCGTAGCGCGGCCTCGATGGCGCCCGCGTCGTGGGGCGCGTGGAGCACGTTGTCCCCGCGAAGGCGCCCTTGCTGCCGCGGCCCGATGTCCACGGCCGGACAGCCGAAGGCCGGCGTCTCCTTAAGCCCGCTCGAGCTGTTGCCGGCGCAGACGCCCCGGCCCTCGGCGGCGAGGCGCAGCGCGCCGTGGTAGCGAGCCCGGCCGAGGCTGCGCTCGAGGCGGACCGTCGGTGTTTGCTCGGCCCAGCTCGCGAGGCGGGAGGTCATCGCTTGCCCGCCAGCGTCCTGGTTGGGGTAGGTGGCCAGGACCTGGACGCCCTCCGCCACCAGCCCCTCGAGGGCGCGCAGCGAGGGCTCGAGGCGCTCCACGGCGTGCTCGGCGTCCGTGGCCACGGAGTGTTGCGTGAACACCACGAGGGGCCGTGCCGCGTCGAGGCCGTAGGTCGCTGCGACCTCCTCGGGCGCGGCATGCTCGCGGCGGGCGAGCAGGTCGAGCGCCGGCAGGCCCACCTCGTGAATGCGCCACGCCTCCTCACCGAGGGCGCCGAGGCGCCAGGCGGCGTCGGCGTTCGTCGCGAAATGGAGGTGCGCGAGCTTGGTCATCGCGTGGCGAAGCGAGTCGTCGAGGCAGCCCCCCTCGGTCAGGTCTCCGCCCTCGAGGTGCGCCGTGGGGATGCCCATCTGCGTAGCCGCGACGAGCGCCGCGAAGGCCTCGAAGCGGTCGCCGTACACCAGGAAGAGATCGGGCTCGAGTCCGGCCAGCGCCTCGCTCACCGCGAGCACGCCCCGGCCCACGGCGCCGGCGGTCGCGGCGAGTCCGTCGCTCTTCGGCGGCGCCGGCGCCTCGGCGTCGATGGCGAAGCCGTCGGCCAGGATCTCGGCCTTCGTGCCTCCAAGGGCGTCCAGATGGGACCCGCCGGCGATGAGCCGAAGCGTGAGACGCGCGTCGGCTTGGATGGCCCGGAGCACGGGCACGAGGAGCCCGTATTCTGCGCGGCTGCCGGTGAAGACGGCGACGACGCGACGCGGCGCGGCCACCTAGATCGCCTCGGAGAGCGGGGGCGGCGGGAGATCCGCCGGCGGCGGGAGATCGGCCGGCGGCCGGCTCGACGCGGGCCGGAGCCGGCCCTCCGCCACGTCGTCCTGCGCCTGCGCGTAGTCCGCGTGCTGCCCGATATCCAGCCAGTACTCGCGGACCGGAAAGGTCACGACGACGTCGCCTTCGCCGAGGAGCGCGTCGACGAGGTCCGTCATGTCGAAGCGCCCCTCCGGCGGAATGTGCCGCAGCGCGTGGGGCTCGACGATGTAGATGCCGGCGTTGACGAAGAAGCGGTGCTCGGGCTTCTCGACGAGGCCCGTGAGATAGGGGCCCTCGCACTGGGCCACGCCGTAGGGCACGCGGTGCTGGTAGCGGGTCACGGCGAGCGTGAGCTCGGCGTCGTGTTCGCGGTGGAAGGCGTACATGGAGGCGAAGTCCACGTCCGTGAGCACGTCGCCGTTCATCACGAGCAGCGGCTCGTCCTGACGTTCGAGGAGCCGAAGCGCACCGGCGGTGCCGAGGGGCGTCTTCTCCTCGATGTAGCGGAGGTCGACATCGAAGGAGCGGCCGTCGCCGAAGTGATCGGTGATCTGCTCGGAGCGGTAGTGCGTGGTGATGTTCACGCGCTGAATGCCCGCGCCGCGGAGCCGGGTGACCGTGTGCTCGAGGAGCGGCTTGCCGCCGAGCGGGAGCATGGGCTTCGGCACCGTGTCCGTGAGCGGGGCGAGGCGCGTGCCGAAGCCGCCGGCCATGACCACGGCCTGCATCGGAAGCGTGAGGTCTCGGAGCAGCACGCGCTCGATGAGCAGGTCGACGACGCGGCCGGCCTCGTCGACGAGGGGAATCTGCCGGACGTCGTGGTGGCGCATGGCCGTGAGCACGGCGTCCCGGGCCGTTCCCGCCTCCGCGCTCACCGGCGGGCGCTTTCCGCGCAGGAGCTCGGCGAGCGGAGCGTCCATGGACACGTCGGCGAGCACGGCGCGGCGAATGTCTCCATCCGTCACCGTGCCCTTGAGGCGCTGGAGCCCGTCCACGACCAGCACGATGCCCTCGTGATTGCCGTCGATGCGCGCGATGGCCTCGCGCATCGTCGCATCCTCGCCGATGCAGAAGCGCATGAGGTCGATGGCGCCCGGCGCCTTGGGGCGGTCCGCGCCAGCCGGTTGGCGGCGCGGCGGGGGAGGCGGGGCATCGGCTGGCGAGTCGCGGGGCATGGAGGGTCCTCCAGGCTACGCAAAGCGCGAAGCGTGCCAGCCAAAAGCCCCGACGTTCGGCGCGCAGGCGTCGGAGCGGTGGCGCTTCCGAGGCGCGGGCGTCAGCGCCTCGTCGCTTGCCCGCTCAGCCGTCGGGCGGGAAGGGCTGACGGCAGAAGCCGGCGCCTCCGTCGCCGTCCGGAAACACGATGGAGCACACGTCCCCGGGTACGGAGGTGCAGTCTCCGTCGCCTTCACACGTGGGCTTGCAGAAGCCGTCGTCCACGTCGCACATGCCGCGGGCCACGTTGCCTTCGTCGACGGCGCACCAGCGGCCGCCCCCGGTGCAGAGCCCGCCGAGGCCCGCGTCCTCGATGTCGTCGGATACGTGGCAGAGGTCCTGTCCGCCCTCGCCGAAGCCGCAGGCCGTGCCCGCCGGGCAGCTGGGACCCTCTTCGCGGTCGCAGAGGTCCAGGCAGCGGTCCGTTTGGAAGTCGCAGGTCTGTGCGGCGGCGCAGCCGCGGATCGTGAGGGTGAAGTCCGCGCATCCCTCCGGGTCCATGAAGGGATCGCAGAAGCAGTCGGGGTCCGGCGCCGCCCCGAAGGGCATCTCGCGCACGTTGCTGCAGTCGCAATCGCAGAACTGGCCATCGGCGTACTGGGCGGGATCGCAGAGCCAGGAGGAGGGCACGAAGGTCTCCCGGACGGCGGCCGAGGCGATGGTGAAGCAGCTCCCGCCGGGGACCGGCGTCGACTCGAGCGTCGGGCCGCCGATGGTCACCTGCCCGAGCCGTGCTTCGCGGATCTCCGCGTCCAGGGTCCGGGAGAAGGGGTCTTCGTTGAGCACGAGCGTGCCGGCGTCGGCGAACCAGCTGCGCGTCTCCCCGATATCGACCTGCGCCCGCGCCCAGAGGCATTGCGGGCAGGTCGCATAGTTCGCGAGCTCGCCTTCCCCGAGGGCGAAGCTCCCCTCGTAGCTGGCGCCGCCGAAACGCACCAGTTGGAGCAGGAGCTGCACGTCCAGGCCATCGATGCGCGGGCTGACGCGGGCCCCGTACCAGATGCTGACGTCGTCGGCCTGGACGATCTCCCAGGACGTGACCGTGACCTCCGTACACCCCTCGGGCCCGCCGTCGATGGCCGCGTCGTCGTCCCCGAGGTCCTGGCCCGCATCCGGCGACTCGCCCATCTCCACGGCGAGGTCGACGGCTGCGTCGCCGGCCATCATGTCCGCCGTGACGGTGCCATCGTCGTCGCCGCCACAGGCGCCGAGCGCGAGCCCCAGGGCGATTGCCAAGAGAAGGGTGATCCGCATGGCCCTTCAGTGGCCGGGCCCCGGGTCCCCCGGCTCCCTTTCGACGCCCCGGCTGTGAGTTGAGTCTCTCGGGGCCTGCGCTTCAGGCCTCCGGGGCGTCGCCCTCGGGCAGGCAGAAGCCGCTCGCGACGTCGCAGGCCGTGCCCGTCGAGCAATCGGTTTCCGTGCACGCGGGGCGGCACGCGCCCTCGCCGTCCGCGCCGCCCTCGACGGCCTCGCAGCCGTAGCCGGCCCGGCAGGTGCCGCTCGCGCCTGAGGCGCAGGCCGTGAGGCAGAGGCCGATGGCCGGATCGCCCACGCCATCGTCGACGCAGACGCCGCCGGCGGGGCAGGCCGACTCGGGGCCGTCGCCGCTCAGTCGGCAGCCGAGCGACGCGCAGGTTCCCGCGGGCCAGCCGTCGCCGAGCTCCGTAAAGCAGCGCCCTCCGGGGCATTCGCCGCCGTCATCGCAGGGCTCCCCGAAGGCCGCGTCCGCGAAGGGTACGGTGCAGAGCCCGGTGCCGCTGTTGCAGGCGAAGCCGTCGTTCACGCAGACGGCGTCGCTGGCGCAGCCCGGGAGGCAGCCCGTACCGCTGGCCGCGTCCCCGTCCGGGGTGCGGCAGGCGTAGCCGGAGCGGCATTCGCTCGCGTCGTCGCAGCCCGCGACGCAGAAGCCGAGCCCTCCGTCGTCGACGCAGACGCCGTCGCCGGGGCACCCGTCGTCGCCGTCGGCGGCCGAGGCATCGCAGCCCGTGTACACACATGCGCTGTCCGGAAAGCCCGAGGCGCCTTCGCTGAAGCAGGTGCCACCGTCGCAGCCCCCGCGGCCCGCGGAGCACGGAACGTCGTAGCGGCCCGCGTCGAAGGGCGCGGCGCAGGTGCCGAGGGCCGGGTTGCAGGCGCGGCCCCCGGAGCAGACCGTGTCGCCTTCACAGGCGGGCTGGCAGACGTTGCCGGAGGCCGCCTCCACGCAGGCGTAGCCGTCACGGCAGTCCGCATCGGCGGTGCATCCGTCGAGGCAGAAGGCGCCGAATCCGGCGAAGACGGTGCAGCGCGCGTCGCCGGTGCACCCGGCGTTCGTTCCGGGATCGCAGCCCGTCGCTCCGATGCAGCTTCCTCCGGGCCACCCCGCGAAGCCTTCGCCGAGGCAGAAGGCGCCCGCCGGGCACTCTTCCGTCGCCCCGCAAGCGTCGCCGATGCTCGCGTCGGCGTCGAAGCAGGCACCAAAGCCGTTCCCGCCGAAGCGGCTGCAGCTCAGCCCGTCCTCGCAGTCCGTGTCTTGCTCGCAGCCGCCGAGGCAAACCGAGGGTACGTTGACGCCGTCGCCGCAGCCGTAGCCGGCGCGGGGGCAGGCGTCTTCGAGGGCCGGGTCGCATTCGCGCACGCAGATCGCCGTGCCTCGCCCGACGCCCACGCAGACGGCCCCGTCCCCGCACTGGTCTGGCCCGTCGCAGAAGGCCGAGCAGTAGCCGCCGGGAAGGAGCCCCGGGTCCGAAAGGCACTCGAAGCGACCTCCGCAGTCGTCGCTGGTCGCGCACACTCCGCCCACGACGGGCTCTCCCGGTCCTGCGTCCACGACACCGAGGTCCTCGGGGCCCAGATCCGGCTCGCCGAGGTCGAAGGTGATCGTCGTGCCCATGTCGGGCTCGCCGCCGGTGACGACGCTGGTGTTCGAGCAGGCCGCGAGGGCGAAGACGGGGAGGAGGGCGAGGAGCGTCGGTCGGAGCGTCATGGTTGGGCCGGTCACCTGTGGCAGATCGTAGGCATCCGGCCAGCCGCGGGGTGCGGAGCCTCGCGCTCGTCCCTCTTTGGATGACGAATCGCTTTCCATCGCAGCGCGCCGGTATGCCGCGGTATGGTCGTCGGCGCACCGGGTTTCCGGTTCGAGGGACGACATGGCGAAAACCCCCGATGAGTCCAGCCCGCCGGCCGCGGGCGTCGGTGAGGCCGCGGCTGCCGGGAGCCTCCGCTTCTGGCCGCAGACGGACGTGGGCCGGGTCCGGGACCACAACGAAGACAGCTTCCTCGTCGACAAGAAGCTCAACCTCTACATCGTGGCCGACGGCATGGGCGGTCACGCTGCCGGGGAGGTGGCGAGCTCGCTGGCGTCGCGCACCGTGCGCGATGGCCTCGCCGCCGAGCGCGAGGCGCTCCATGAGTTCGAGCAAGGGCACGGTGGCACGACGCGTACCGACGTGCTCCGGCTCCTCGAGGCCAGCGTGCAGCAGGCTTGCTCCCGGGTGCACCACGAAGGCCTCGAGGACGAGTCCAAGCGCGGCATGGGCACCACGCTCGACGCGCTCCTCGTCGTTGGCAGCCGGGGCTTCATCGCCCACGTCGGGGACGCGCGCATCTACCTCTACCGGCAGCAGGCCGTGCATCAGCTCACCGAGGACCATTCGCTCCTGAACGAGCTGCTTCGCCGCGGGCGCCTGAGCCGAGAGCAGATCGACAAGGTCCAGTACAAGAACGCCGTCACGCGTGCCGTGGGCGTTTACGAGAGCGTGGAGGTCGACGTCTTCGACTTCGACGTGCTCCCCGGCGACCGCTTCCTGCTCTGCAGCGACGGCCTTCACGGCTACCTCGAAGAGAGCGAGATCAAGACGCTCTTCGAGGAGACGCCGGAAGAGGAGCTCACGCCCAAGCTCATCGATCTCGCGAACGAGCGCGGCGGCAAAGACAACATCACGGCCATCGTCGTCCGTGTGCCCGACGACGAGGCGGGCTTCGACCGGCTCACACGCGAGGTGAACCTCAAGCTGGAGATCCTCCATCAGATTCCGCTGCTGAGGCATGTGAGCTACCCGCAGCTCGTCCGCGTGCTCAACATCACCACGAGCCGGACTTACGAGGCCGGGGAGCAGGTGGTGGCCGAAGGGGACGAGGGCGACGAGCTCTTCGTCGTGCTCACGGGGAGCGTGGAGGTGCACGCCAGCGACGCGGTCATCGCCACGCTCGGCGTCGGGGAGCATTTCGGGGAGATGACCCTCGTGGACAAGGCGCCACGCTCGGCCTCGGTGCAAGCCAAAGAGAAGAGCCTGCTCCTGTCCATTCGGCGCCGAGACTTTTTCGACATGATCCGCAAGGACTCGGACGTGGCCGTGAAGCTCCTCTGGTCCTTCCTCGGCGTGCTCACGCAACGGCTTCGCTCCACGAGCAAGGAGCTGGGTCTCGCCCGGGAGCAGCTCGAGGCGCTGGGCCAAGC
>JBCCAW010000246.1:0-8362 GCA_039814655.1 Myxococcota bacterium
ACGTCGCGGCCGCAGACTTTACCTTCGTGGCCCAACGCGACAACGGACGGCTGCTCGGCTGGGGCAGGAGCGCATCGCTCGAGACGGGGACGGGAGTGAGCATCGACGTGCTCACACCGCAGGCCACCATCCAAGGCCCCGTCGAGAGCGTCGCCATGGGCGGGCGCCACGGCTGCGCGGTACGCCTGGGTGGCGGGCTTCAATGCTGGGGCCGGGGCGGCTCGGGACAGCTCGGGGCCGGCGACAGCTCGGACCGCGCGGCCTTCACCGTGCCTACGGTGACCGACGCAGCGCAGGTGTGCGCCAGCCCCGTGCACAGCTGCTACCGCTCCCGTGGCGGCGAGGTGTACTGCTGGGGGGACGGCGCAAACGGGGCGCTCGGGACGGGCTCGACGAGCACGCTGCGGAGCGTGCCCGCCTCACCCATCGCCGGCCTCTCGGGCGTGACCGACATCCTCTGTGGCTTCCGCTTCACCTGCGCGCTGCAGCCGCGCGCCGGCGGGGGCCGCGAGGTGCTGTGCTGGGGCTCACCGACTAGCGGAAGGCTCGGCGAGACCCTCGCCACGGACCGGCTCGCGCCCAGCACACCCGTTCCGGGCCTCCCCACGGATGTGGTGGCCTTCGCCCGGGGCGCGGGCAAGGAAAGCACGGTCTGCGTACGCACGACCGGCGGCGAATCCTGGTGCTGGGGAAGCAACGGCGGCTTCCAGCGTGGCGGCGGTGGATTCGTGGGCGTGCTCCCCAACCGGGTGGTGCTGGCGGGCGGCATGCCGCTCACCGGCATCGCCGAGCTCTCCATGGGCCGAACCCACTCCTGCGCCCTCGTCATCACGGGCACCCCGGGACGCTTTACCCCCTACTGCTGGGGCAACAACGGCCAGGGCCAACTCGGCCTCGGCACCACCGGCCTCTCCGTCTTGGCCGAGCCCATGCTCGTCAGCCTGGGCGGACCGCCGATCGCCGACGCCACGGCCATCGCGCTCAGCCAGACGGCCACGTGCGTGCTCCGCGCGACGGGGACCGGCGGGCGCGAGGAGCTTTGGTGCATGGGCGCCCGCACGAGCGGCCAGCTCGGCGACGCGTCGACCACGGGCATCGTGCAGTCGCCGCAGCGTATTTCCGGACTCTGAGCTGCACGGCGGGCATCCGAGGACCGGGCATTCGAGCAAGGCAGGACCCGCTCACGGGAGCCTCGGCGCCCAGAGTCACCGGTCCGCCCCGCCCAGGGACAGGATCGCCTCGTCTGTCGGGAGACACAGCGAAGGCGGGTACAAAGGGGACCGATGCCGACCGTGATTCCGCCGCCCCCGGGCGCGTCCGTCGCCGTTGACGGTTGCGCCGAACGCTTCCCCCTCCGCCGCATCTTCTGCGTAGGCCGCAACTACGCCGCCCACGCGCGCGAGATGGGCTCGGACCCGGACCGCGAGCCGCCCTTCTTCTTCATGAAGCCGGCCGACGCCGTGCTCGACGCCGGGCCCGACGACGGGGCCGAGGTCCGCTACCCACCGCAAACCAAAGAGCTCCACCACGAGGTCGAGCTGGCCGTGGCGCTGGCGCGCGGAGGACGCGACATCCCGCCGGAGACGGCCCTCGACCACGTCTTCGGCTACGCGACGGCCCTCGACCTGACCCGCCGCGATCTGCAGCGGGAAGCCAAAGCGGCCGGACGCCCCTGGGACTTCGCCAAGGGCTTCGACCAGTCCGCGCCCATCAGCCCGCTCCGGCCCGTCGGCGCCGTGGGTCATGCGAGCGGACAGATCTGGTGCCGCGTGGACGGGGAGGTGCGCCAGGACGCGACGCTCGCCGACATGATCTGGCCCGTGGCCGATGTGCTGGCCTTCGCCAGCCGGAGCGTGGAGCTCGCCCCCGGCGACCTCTTCCTCACGGGGACGCCCGCCGGCGTAGGCCCGCTCTTTCGCGGCAGCCGCGTCGAGGCGGGCATCACGGGCCTCGCGCCGCTCGCCCTGCGCGTCGTCTGAGGCGCGCCGGGCCTTCAGCGCGCGTTGGCTTCGATGGTCGTGGAGACGACCGCGCCGGCGACGGGCGCGAAGTGCGTCGCCGCGTAGCGCTCTCCGAAGCGCACCTCCGCCACGGCGATCTCCGTGACCTTCTCGCCGGGCTCCCCGGCGTCCGGGTCGTAGGCATAGGTGTCGAGGCGGCCCGCGATGGAGAGGCCGGCCACTTCGCCGAAGGCCGTGTAGCGCATGAGCTTCTCCGGCGTGTGCCCGCCCTCGGGGAAGAAGCCCGGGTAGGCGACCACGTAGCGAAGCGCGACGAGGCGATGCGAGTCCTTCGCGAGGTAGAGCACGTAGTAGTCGTCCGGCGAGTCGCCGGTACCGTCCTCGTAGCTGACCTTCACGAGGTCACAGGGAGTTCCGTCGAGCGTGGCGTCGTCCAGCCGCGCGTGCCGGGCGCCGGGGTCCGCCACGACGAAGGGCATGCCCACGAAGTAGTAGGGCGTCAGCGCCCAGAAGCGGGCCGGCGTGGGGAAGGCCTCCGGCCCCGGGTGAATCCAGGCCCGCTCGCCGTCCCAGCCGAGCGTCGCTGCATCGTCGCCCTCGACCTCGACGTGCCGCGCCCGCGCGCGCCAGAGATCCACCTGCTGCTCCGTGTGCATACGGCGCGCCGGCGCGCCCAGGGGCTGGTAGTCGAAGGTGAAGGCGACGGTCCCCTGCGCCAGCCAGGTGCCGAGGCCGCCATGGGCCTCCGTGGCCTGCCAGACGAGGCGCCCGGCCTCACTCGCTTCGAGGCGGGACCGGGCGTCGGCCAGCCGCTCGGCCACCCAGGCCTCCGGAATCGGGCCAGCCTCCGGGCTCTCGGTCTCTTCCGAAGTCGCGGTCTCGGCGGCTTCGGAGGCCGGCGCGGGGGCCGGGCTCTCGGGCGCGGCGTCCGAAGCCCCGGAGCAGCCCAGCGCCAGGAGGAGTGCGGGGATCGTGGAGCGAGATCGAAGCGGCGGCATGGTCCGCGGACGCTCCACGGGCAGCCGTGTTACCCGTTCCGCTCGATTCGCGTGATTTATCCCGCGCCCCGCGCCGCGCCGGCCCCATACTCCGCCCATGATTTACGCCGCCGTCGTTCTCCTCCTCCTGGGCCTCGCTGCCCTCGCCGCTTCCGGGGCGATCGACCCAGCCGCCAAGAGCCTCGCTCGGGCCGCCGGCATCGGCGCCATCGTCTTCGGCGTGGCCGTCGGCGTGGCCGGCGCGGCGGTGAGCGTGCCCGCCGGTCACGTCGGCGTACCGACGCTCTTCGGCAAGGTGCAGGACTACACGCTCCCCGAGGGCTTCCACATCATCAACCCGCTGGCCGAGGTGCACCCCATGAGCATCCGAACGCAGCAGTTCACCATGAGCTCGTCCAACGGGAACCAGCTCACAGCGATGAGCTCGGATCAGCTCACGATGAAGATGGACGTGACCGTGACCTACTTCCTGAACGCCGGGCAGGCGGCGAAGATCTACCGTCTTCTAGGCGACAACTACGAAGCGAACATCGTCCAGGCCGCCGTGCGCACGGCCATTCGCGACGCCGTACGTCAGTACACCGCGGTCGACGCGGTGAGCTCACGGCGCGAGCAGCTGGGCAACAAGATGCTCGCGCTGGTGAAGATGCGCATGGAGCGCCAGCTCACGGGCCGGGACCTTCCCTCCTACGGCATCACGGTGCAGGACGTGCTGCTCCGGAACATCGCGCTCCCGGAGAGCTTGAGCGAGTCCATCGCGCGCGTGCAGCAGCAGCGCCAGGCCGCGAACGAGCGTCAGCAGGCCATCGAGACGGCGCGACAGGAGGCCGAGCGCGCGCGCATCGAGGCGGAGGGCGCAGCGCGCGTCGCGCAGGTGAACGCCGAGCGGGACGCCAACGTGCGCCTCATCGGCGCCCGCGCCGAGGCCGAGTCGAACCGCATCGTGGCCGAGTCGGTCACGGACAAGATCCTCACGCTGCGCGCCATCGAGGCCACGCGGGCGATCACCTCGAGCGACCAGACGCGCACGGTCATCCTCGGCGGCGGCGAGAGCGACCTGCCGCTCATCATGAACATGGGGCAGAACTAGGCGGCGCAGAACTAGGCCGCGCAGAACTAGGCCGCGCAGAACTCGACCGGCCAGGAGTAGCGAGCGGCGCGCGGCGGGCCGGGGCGCTATGCCTCGGCCACCATGCGCCTCGAACGCACCCTCGCCGCCCTCGCCGCCGACGCGCTTCGGGAGGCCCTGGACCTCCCGGAGACGCCGCCGGCGCTACTCCGGAAGACCCAGGACGCGAAGTTCGGCGACTTCCAGGTCAACGGCGTCATGGCGCTCGCCAAGCGCCAGAAGGCCAACCCGCGCGAGCTCGCGGGGCCCGTGGCCGAGCGCCTGGCGTCGCTGCCGGCCATCGCGAAGGCCGAGGTGGCCGGCCCGGGCTTCGTGAACCTCACGCTGGACCCGGCCTGGGTCGGGGAGCGCTTGAGCGACGACGCCACGGACGGGCGCCTCGGCGTGGGCCCGGTGGAGACGCCGGAGACCATCGTCGTCGACTTCTCCAGCCCGAACATCGCCAAGCAGATGCACGTGGGGCATCTCCGCTCGACCATCCTCGGCCAGGCGCTGGTGCAGCTGCTCCGGCGCATCGGCCACCGGGTCATCGGCGACAACCACCTTGGCGATTGGGGCACGCAGTTCGGTCTGCTCATCGTGGGCCTGCGCGCCTTCGGCGACGAGGTCGCGCTCGAGGCGGACGCCATCGGAGAGCTCGAGCGCGTCTACAAGGCGGCGAGCGCGCGGGCGAAGGAGGACGAGGCCTTCGCCGCCGAGGCCCGCGCCGAGCTGGCCAAGCTTCAGCAGGGCGACGCCAGCAACCGCGCGACCTGGGAGCGCATGGTGGCGACCACGCGGGAGACCCTCGACACCATCTACGCTCGGCTCGGCACGACCTTCGACGAGTGGCTCGGCGAGAGCGCCTACGACGCCATGCTCCCGGCCGTGGTGGCCCAGCTCGAGGCCAGGGGCATCGCGCGGGAAGACGAGGGCGCGCTCTGCGTCTTCTTGCACGAGCTCGACCCCGCGGCGATCGAGGGTGCGCTCCCGGACGCCATCCCGAAGAAGCTGAAGAAGAACAAGACGCCCTTCATCGTCCGGAAGAAGGACGGCGCCTTCCTCTACTCGACGACGGATATCGCCACGATCCTCCACCGCCGCGACGTCTTCGAGGCGGACCGGAGCGTGTACGTGGTCGGCGCGCCGCAGGGCCTTCACTTCCAGCAGCTCTTCGCCACGGCGCGGCTCCTCGGCGTGGACATGACCCTCGCGCACGTGGCCTTCGGCCAGGTGCTCGATGCGGAGACGGGGAAGATCCTCCGCACCCGCGGCGGCACGACGGTCACGCTGCGCTCGCTCCTCGACGAGGCCGAGCTGCGCGCCCGCGAGAAGATCGAGGAGCAGCGCCAGCAGGGCCGGCTGCGCATCGCGGACGAGGACATGGACGAAGCCGTGCGGACCATCGGCATCGGCGCCGTGAAGTACGTGGACCTCCAGCAAAACCGGCTCACGGACTACCGCTTCGACTCTGACAAGATGGTGAGCTTCAGCGGCAACGCCGGGCCCTACCTCCAGTACCAATACGCGCGCATCCGCAGCATCTTCCGGAAGGGCGAGGTGGACTGGGAGGCGGCTCCGGGCGCCATCGCACCGGAGGAGCCGAGCGAGCTCGCGCTGGCCAAGACGCTGCTCCGCTTCGCCGACGTCGTGCACGAGGCCGCGGAGAGCTACCAGCCGCACCTCCTCTGCGCGCACCTCTACGACGTGGCGCAGGCCTTCAGCCGTTTTTACACGGAGTGCCCGGTTCTCGATGCGCGAGGAGCGACCCGGGCGAGCCGGCTGGCGCTCACGCAGCTCAGCGGTCGCCAGCTCGAAGAAGGCCTCGGGCTCCTCGGCATCGGCGTGCTCGACCGCATGTAAGAGCCACCGAGGCCTTCACAGCACCTCGACGCCGTCTTCGCCCCAGGCGAGGCGCACCGTGGGCTCCCCGTCGTCTTCGACGACGACGGGGAAATAGTCTTCGCCCTCCCGGACCTCGGCCCGCACTTCGACGCCGGCGCCGCGGCTGTGAGCCGTGGACCAGAGCGGCTCGTCGCCGCCCAGCTCGAAGAGCTCCCAGTGAATGCGCATGCGGCGGTAGCTGCCCAGGAGCAGCAGCGTCTTCCCGCCGTGCGGCCGGGTCTTCGCGAAGCGAATCGCGTAGAGGTTGCCGTCGAGGTCGTGGCGCGCGAGGCGCCGACCGAGGGCGCACTCGCCGCTGCGCTCGAAAATCTCCACGCGGCTTCGGCCCTCGCGACGCCGACTCTCCCGGAGCAGCGCGGCGCCGTAGGCGAACACGGGGACGCCACGCCCGCCGCGGCGGAGCTCGAGGGAGGCGCGCACGAGGGACGCTTCGGCGCGCTCGCGCTGCGACCCGGGCACCGCGCTCAGGAAGGCCTCCGTGGGCGGTTCGCAGCCCTCGTGCGCTTCGAGGAGCGCGCCGGCCGTGTAACCGAACACGCCGGGCGCGGCGGCGGTGAGCGCCCAGGTGCCCCGCTCGCCCATGGCCGACTCGCGGCCGTGCACCCGCCCGAGGCCCACGCCCACGAGGGTCCCCGGCGGCAGGATGAGCGTCCGCATCTCTCCCGGGCGCACGCGGAAGCTCGTCTCGACGCGCGTGCGCACCACGCGAGGCACGAGCGCGTGCGTCCAGCTAGCCGCGCGGCCCTCGCCGAGCGCGACGGCCGCCGGCGCCTCGGACGAGGCCGGGCGCGCAAGGCGATAGCCCGCGTCGCCTCCGGCGAGCACGAGCTCGGCGCGCGCCGCCGCCGGAAGCGCGAGGTACTCGCCGATGGCCACCTGGGCGATGGCCTCTTTCCCGAAGGCCGTCCCCTCCTCGACCTCGCCGGGCGCGACCAGGCCCGGCGGCAACAAAACCTCCTCGACGCGGGTGCCGGGTAGCTCGGCGAGGGCCTTCCCGAGAGGGTGGTCGGCGAGCACGCCGCCGTCGAGCTCCGCGAAGGGCACGAGCACCGGGAGGCTGTCCTGCAGGTGGCCGCGCTCGTCGTAGTCGGGCACCCAGAAGCGAACGCCCCGGCGCGTGAGCGCGCGCGCACGGGTCGCCTGGCCCCGGCAGCCGCGCTCGGCCTCCGCCGGCGCACGGCCCTCCCGGCGGAGCGTCCGGGCGCAGGCCCGCCGGGCCTTGGCGTCGAGGCTCGCGGTGGGGCTGAAGGCGTCCTCGAGGCGCAGGGCCTCGAAGCCGTCCTCGGTGACCTTCACGAGGCTCGTCACGGTCGTGAGATCGGCGCCGCCGCGCTCGTAGATCTCCATCACCTCGCAGCGGACGCTGAGCAGCCTGGGGTGCGCGAAGGCGATGCGGCATTTGCCTGGGTACTCGGGGTCGCCCTGCGTCGCCTGCTGGCGAATGTAGGCGTTGATTCGCTCGGCGAGCGCCGGGTCGTCCCCAGGCCGTACGGTGGCGTAGCTGCCCGGCTCGCCCCAGCCATCCTCGGGGATGGGGATGCGGCGGATGGGGCCCGACGCGAAGGTCGAGAGCCGCACGTCTTCGCCCTCGGGAAAGCGTACGACGCGCACCATGCGCGTTTCCGGCGCCTCCGCTTCGGCCTCCTCGCGGGGCGCTTCCGCCGGCGTCGCCGCCTGCGCGCCCGGCGCGTCCGCCGCGGGCGGCTGCTCGGGCGCGAGCGGTTCCGGTGCGGGGTCGTCGCAGGCGACGGTGAGCGTGGCGACCAGCCAGGCCGCACGAAAGACCAACGTGCGCATGAGCGCGAGCGTACCGCGGGGACGAGGGCCAGCGGGTGACGGGCCGGTTGCTTACCGCGACGCGCCCTCTCCTCCGGCCGGCGCAGCGGCGGCCACCTCCCCCGCCGCCATCAAGAGGCGCACCTCGCGCTCGGGGATGCCCGCCGCCTCCGCCTCGCGCCGCGGCAGGAGCCAGAGATGGACGGCCCACGCAACCCGCTCCGGCCGCCCGCGCAGCGCGAGCATGACCCGGCGCGAGCCCTGGGGAGGAACGCGCGTGTCTTCCACCTCGTGCCAGCCCCGGCGGTCGACGCGGAAGCGGCGGCGGAGCCACGCGCGCGCGGGCCGCGCGCCGTCGCCCCGGGCGTCCCAGGCGCTGACCTCGAGGCGCCGGAACATGTCGCCGGTGGGCACGGCGTGTCCGGCGTCGGCCGCCGTGAGCGCGAGCTCGAGTGTTGCCGCCGAGCCCCGCCGCCGAAGCGTCGCGTCGACGTGCAGCGCACGCTCCCGCATGGCCGCGTCCCGCGAGCCCGGCACGTCGTGGCGGTGGTGACCGGCGTCTTCCGCGTCGGCGGTGAAGTGGCAGGTCTGGCAGACCTTTCCCGCCGAGGCCG
>JBCCAW010000560.1:0-3979 GCA_039814655.1 Myxococcota bacterium
AGCAGTTATGGCAAAAGCCACAGCCCGCAACCAAGCCCGTCGTAAAAAACGCAGCGCTGCGACCCTAGTGCAAGGCTGGCTATTTATTTTGAGTCTAATTTTTGGGGTAGGAGCATTGGGCTTTGTCGTAACTGGGAGATCCGAGCCGGTGAGCCGTACGATGGCATTCGCCTGACCCTCGAAGCGCGGCTCGGAACAGCCCGAATTCCGCTACAGGTCGACGTGGGTTTCGGGGATGCGATGGCCGTCCCGGCGTCACCGGTCGAACTCCCGTCCTTGCTCCCCGAACAGCCGCGCGCGGCCATTCGCGCCTACTCCCGCGAAGTCGTCGTGGCCGAGAAGCTGCACGCCATCGTGCAGCGCGGCCTCGCGAACACACGGATGAAGGACTACTTCGACCTCGTCGTCCTCGCCGAGCGCTTCGACTTCGATGGCGCGCTGCTCGCGGACGCCATTGCAGCCACCTTCGCGCGGCGACGGACGCCCTTGCTCGCTCGCTGTCCCGAGGGCCTCGCCGACGCCTTCGCCGTCGATGCGACCAAACTCAAACAGTGGGCTGCCTTCCTCCGCCGGTCCGGTCTGGAACCTCGGGAACTCCAAGCCGTCGTCAGAGCGGTGCGCGCCTTTGTTCTGCCGGTGTCCGGCCAGGTGGAGGGCGAGCGCAGCTACGGCGTGTGGCTGGCGGGTGGCCGATGGCAAGCGGAGAGCGAGACTCTCGACGACGACGAGGAAGGTGCCTGAGGCGCGCCGCCGTACATCTACGGGCGCGGCGATTCCACCACCGTAGGCCACGTGGCCTGTGGCGTTCGCAGATGGGCGCAGTCGAGTGGTCGCCGTGCCACTCGTGGGCAGCCCCGCTTGATCTCCGGCCGGCTTCCAGGAGACCGTCTTCTCACGGCGGCTTCCGACGCCGAGCCTCGATGGTCCCGCCCCCGCGCGGCCGCGGAATGGGCGAAGGGGAGTGGAGCTTCTCCGGAACCATGGACGACTCGATTTCTTCAGGCCGGCGTGGCTGGGCGGGGGACCGGTGCACCGGACGCGGAGAAAACGATGACCCTTCAGAAGACCCTCAAGAGGCGCCACGTAGTCGACGCCACGTTGACCAAGCGATGGGGTCCATCGCGGGCACGCCTACGCTTCGGGCAGCGTTGAGGGGGCCTCCGTAGATGTAGGCTCCTTGGGGCTCGAACCGCTCGCGCTAGACGCCCAGGGCGAGATGGACTGCCGGGACATCTTCGACGCGCCCGAGCACGGTGACCTGTACCTACCCCTTTGGCGCGAGCTCACCCGCCGCCCGCGTCGAGTCTTCGAGTTCCATCGCATCGCCTGGTCCGGGCGGCGCGCCGACGAGCAGGGCGAAGCCGGCGACTGCCCCGTCCTCGGCGCCATCGAGATGAAGGAGATCGGCGACGTCCGCAGCGCTCGAGCGCTCCTCATGGCCGAGTTGCACGACGACCTCCGCTACCTCGACGCCCACGCACACCTCGGAAACCTCGAGCTCGACCGCGCTCCGGAGAAGGCCCTCGCCCACTACGAGGTCGCCGTGCGCATTGGCGACCTCTCGCTTCCGGAGGACGACGATTTCTTTCTTCCTTGGGGCTGCCTCATGAACCGCCCCTACCACCGCGCCCTGCACGGGTACGGGCTTGCGCTCTACAAGCTCGGCCGGCGCGCCGAGGCCGAGGCCGTGTTCCTTCGCCAGCTCGTCTTGAACCCGCCCGACCACGTCGGCGCGCGCTACGCGCTCTTCGCGCTTCGTGACGGCCTGAGCTGGGCCGAGGGGAACGCGACGTAAAGTGGCCGCTGCCTTTGGCCGGGCATCCTGTCGAGCCGGCGCCGTGCGGGGGAAGTTGCACGTGCGCCTTTCACGAGACTCGTCTACCTGCTCGAGGACTTCGAGCGCATCCATCGCGACGCCGTAGCACTCCCGGCATCTCCGACCGTGCGTAGCGGGGAATCGGTCGGCCTCCCCATGCCCACTGCTGACGCGTTAGCGTCCACACCATCGCGATGCGTGCGTCCACGTCTTCGGGAATGCGGGGATCGGCGAGCTCCTCCACGCCGAGTGCGACCTTCCGAACGGGCCACTACATCCGGCGACGCCGGCGTTCCTCGAACGTACTCATTCGCCTCGAAGTTAGCATCTCGGCCGCGAAGGTGCGGCCAGCCGACTCACCCCGGCGGGTACGCGCCCACGAGCGTCGCGACGACCTGGTCCGTGCCCGCAAAGACCGCGTCGCCGCCCGCGTTCGTCACCACGAGGTACGCCCGCCCGCTTCCCGGCACCAGCCAGGCGTTGGCGAGGTTCATGGTGTTGATGCCCACGTGGTTGAGTGCGGTCCCGCCGGCCCAGGGCGCAATCACCACCAGCCAGCCGTAGGCGAAGTCCGGGCCCTCCGCCGGCGTGGCGAAGCCCGGGCCCGCCTGCAGGCGCGTGAACGCCGCCTGCGGCAGCAGCTCCGTGTCGCCGCGTGAAGCGCGATGAACTTGGCCCAGTCGGCGAGGCTGCAGTGCACCGTGCCCGCCGGGCCGAGCGCGGGCGGGTTGTCGGCCGCGGGACCGGGCGGCACCGGTTCGCCCGCGCGATGGCCCCAGGGCGCGTCGACCCTGCCCACCGTCGCCGCGGGACCGAAGCCGCACGACGCCATGCCGAGCGGCGTGAAGAGGCGCGCCTCCATGAGCGCTTCCCAAGACTCGCCCGTCGCTTGCTCGAGGAGCGCGCCGGCGATTATGTAGCCAGCGTTCGCGTAGCGGACCTCGCTGCGGGGCGTGACCGCCGGCGCCGCCGTCAGGAGCTGCTCGGCGACCCATAGCCGCTCGTCCGAGAGCGGCTCGCGCGCTTCCCAGAGGCGGCCCCACAGCTCCGGCCGCTCCGCCGGCAGGTTGCCCGTCAGGCCCGCGCGATGCGTCAGCAGCTCCACCAACGTCACGTCCCGGAAGTCCGGGTGCATGCGCTCGGCTAGCGTCGGAAATCCCGTCGCGAGCGTGGTGTCCCAGCTCAGCGTCCCGTCTTCGATCAGCCGCGCCGCGAGCGTCGCCGTCAAGGCCTTCGTGTCCGAGCCGAGGTGCCAGCGGTCCGCCCGCGTTACCGCCTCGGAACCGCCGCTGCGCCGCTGGCCCACGGCGCCCAAAGCGAGGAGCCCATCGTGCGCGTCGACGACGGCGGCCGCGAGCGCTGGAAGCGACCGGGCCTCGCGGAGCGGGGCGAGCAGCGCGGCGAGATCCTCCGGCACGGTGTTGATCTCACCGCTGTTGATCTCACCGCCGTTGATCTCACCGCCGTTGATCTCACCGCCGTCGGTCTCGCCGCCGTTGATTTCGCCGCGGCTCATGCCGCCGCCGCAGGCCGCGAGCCACAGGGCCACCATCGCCCGTCTCCGCATCCCTGCCCTCCACTGCGTCAAGCGACGCGGTCGTTCGATCGCGAGCTCAAGGAAGCGCGCGAATCCACGCCTCGACGTCGCGCGTCGCCGTCTCGTCGACGACCTCGGTCCCGGACGGCGGCATGGCCAGCATGTCTCGGCGGGCCATGCGCACGTAGAGCTGCGAGGCGGCGGGGTCGCCGGGCGCGACGATCAGGTCCGTGCCTTCGAGGCCGCTGTGATTCGCCGCTTGGCCGATGGAGGTCACGTAGGCCGGGGCCTCTGCGGGGTCCGTGAGACCCACCGGCAGGTTCAGCCGCAGCGCCACGCGCGCGCCGAGCGGGTGCAGGTCGTTGTGGCAGTGACTGCAGTTGCCGTGAAAGTAGCCGAGCACCTGCGCCGCGAGCCCCTCGCCGGGCGGCGCCGCGAAGGGCGTCTCGGCCGACAGGACACCCTCGGCGACCCAGCCGTCGAAGCTCGCGCGGTCGAGCTGCAGGCTCCCGAGACCGAGCGCGAAGTCGCCGCCGCCGCGGTGGCAGTTTCGGCAGGCCTGCGTATCCGGCACGTCGTGGGTCGTCCCGCGCGCGTCGGGCATGCCCGCCGGCACCGGGTCCGCG
>JBCCAW010000291.1:0-7483 GCA_039814655.1 Myxococcota bacterium
CCCGGAGCTCCTGGCGACGGCGCTGGTGGTCGCGCATCTCGAGGCCCACGAGCCCACCCGGCGCAGCGAATGGCTGCCCGCGGCACGAAAAGCCCGCGCGTGGCTCGCGCAGCAACCGGCGACCTTCGACGTGACGGCACTGCTCTAGCCAACAGGCACTTCCTGTCGGAAACGCTCGTGGGGGGTACTGTCGGGAGGACGGGAGCTTCTTTGGCCTCGCTGAATCACCGCGATCCATCCGTAAGTGATGTCCGCCGAGGCAGGCACCATGGTTGCGGGGCATGCGGAACTCAGCCCTCCTGGTGCTCGCCCTCGCCCTCCTGGGCTGTGACGGGCTCATCGCCGAGCCGCTCAACGGCACGCTCGACACACCCACGCGCCCGGCCGGAGCGGCCTTGGTCTGCGAGGACCCGGGACCCAACGCTCCGGTGACCACCGCGCGGCTCCTCGACGGGACCCAATACGAAAACGCGCTCCGGGAGCTCTTGGGCACCCCCGGCCTCTCGCTCTCGCTCGACGAGCGCATGGGGGAGCTCGTGACGCCACTCGGAGCGGAGCGCCTCTTTGCCGAAGTCGAGCGCGCCACGCAGGCGAGCCTGCTGGGCGACTGCACCGACGACGTATGCGCCGAGGCGGTGCTCGGCGACCTGGCGCGGCGCGCCTTCCGGAGGCCGCCCACGCCGGAGGAGCAGGCCCTTGCGCTGGACGTCTTCCGGGCGTCCCGGGACCGGGGCGAGAGCGTTCGAGAGGCGACGGAGCTCGGGGCCGAAGTCCTCCTCCAGGCGCCGCAAACACTCTACCTCTTGGAGGCGCCGAACCCGGAGCTCCACCGCCTGAGCGGCTACGAGGTGGCCGCGCGGCTGGCGCTCCTGCTCTGGAACGGCATCCCGGACGAAGCGCTGCTCCAGGCCGCCGAAGCGGGGCGCCTCGACGACACGGCCGGCGTGCGGGCCGAAGCCGAGCGCATGCTCGGCGACGACCGAGCGCGCGCGGCCGTGCGCGGGTTCTTCGAGCGCTGGCTGGGCCTCGACGGCTCCGACCACCATTCGTCCCTCGACGACGCCCCCAAGGACCCGGAGCGCTACCCCGAGGCGGACGCCGCGCTTCGCGTCTCCATGCGTGACGCTCTCGGCCGCTTCCTCGAGCGCGTGCTCTTCGACGGCGACGGCACCGTGGAGGCGCTCTTCACCGCCCGGGACGCCTACGTCGACGACGCCCTGGCCGCCCTCTACGGGGTCTCCGCGCCGCCCGGCGGCGGCTGGGTCGAGCTTCCCGAGGAGGAGCGCGCCGGTCTGCTCACGCGCGCGGCCTTCCTCGCCGTGTACGCCAGCTCCACCGTGCGCTCGCCCATTCGCCGCGGCGTCTTCGTGCTCGAAGAGGTGCTCTGCCGACCCCTTGGGTCCCCGCCCCCCAACGCCAACGACGTGGCCGTGGAGGGCGGCGTCACCGCCGAAGGCGTCCGCTCGATTCGCGAGGACGTCACGGCCCGGACCCGCGGCGCCGAGTGCGCGGGGTGCCACGACCAAATCAACCCCGTGGGCTTCGTCTTCGGTCGCTACGACGCGCTTGGCCGCTTCCAAACCGAGGAGCTGCACGAGGTCGAGGGCGAGTCGTTCCGCTTCCCCATCGACCCCTCGAGCGTCGTGGCCGCGGGGACCGACGCCGATGGCGCGGTCGACGACGCCCTCGCGCTGAGCGCACGCCTCGGCGCCAGCCTCGATGTGCAGGACTGCCTCGCCGAGCGCTTCTACGAGCACGCCATGGCCCGCGCGCTGGCGCCGGAGGACGGCTGCTCCGTCGTGCACGCGAAGACAGAGCTGAGGCGAAGCGGACGCTTCCTCGACCTGGTCCTCGCCGTCGCGACCAGCGACGCCTTCCTCTACGCCCGCTCCCCGGAGGCCGAGTGATGTCCCGCTACCTCAGCCGTCGTGCCTTTCTTCGCGGCGCCGGCGCCGCAACCCTGGCCCTGCCCGTGCTCGAGTCGACGCGGGGCACGGCCCGGGCGCAGCGCGCGCCGGGCACCTTCTTTCTTCTCCCCGCGCACGGCGGAACGGTGTCGGCGATGAACCGCACGCCATCGATGAACGACGGCCGGGGCGCGCATCACGGGCTTCACTGGTGGCACCCGCTGACCAGCGACGAGACGCTGCGCGCGATCAACCTGGGCCCGCTGCATCAGGGCCTCTTCGACGACCTCGTCAGCGACCTCGTACTGCTGCGCGGCATCGACAACGAGGCGGCCAACGCCCAGGCGCCCCACGGCGGCGGCGGTCACCGCTGGGTGAACGTGACGCACCTGACCTGCGCCGACGCCTACACGGAGGTGCGCAACGGCAAGACGGAGCCGACGGCGCCGAGCGGCCCCTCCTTCGACAAGGTGCTCGCCGGACACCTCGCGGGCTCGGCGCCCTACGACGCCATCGACCTCGGCGTCCGAGGCCACAGCTACGGCACCGTACAGTTCTTGGGCGACCGGCAGCCCGCCTCGCGAGAGCGCGACCCCCGGGCCGCCTTCGAGCGCCTCTTCGCGGGCCTCGAGGCCGACACCCCGGCCACGCCGGACGTCGAGGCCACGCGACGTCAGCTGCAGCGGGGGAGCGTGCTCGACGGCGTCCTCCAGGCCTTCAACCAGCTCCGGGGTCGCGTGTCGCGCGCCGACCAGGTCCTGCTCGAAGCCCATGCGGACCATCTCCGGGGCATCGAACGGCGCCTCGACATGCTCGATGCGGTGCGCCCACCCATGTGCGCTCCGGTGGAGCTGACCGGCTCGGCCGATGCGGAGATCGCCGGCCCGCTCATGGTCGACCTCGCGGTGCAGGCCGCGCGCTGCGCGCTGAGCCCGGTCATCTCACTTCAGGTGGAGGACGTGGTCACGGGCTGGCTCGGTCGCCCCTACGGCTCGGACCTCGCGCACAGCTTGGGACATGCGGGCCGGGAGGTGGGACCCACGGGGCCCAACGCGCGGCGCCGGGACGATTGGGAACGCGAGATGCTCGCGAACCACCGCTGGCGCGCCGGGCTCTTTGCGCGTTTGGTCCGAGGCCTCAAGGAAACCGTCACGGGTACCGGTACACTGCTCGACGAGTCGCTTTGCATGTACACGAGCGAATTCAGCAACCCGGCCGTGCACTCGGCCCGGGACCTGCCCTTCCTTCTCGCCGGGAGCCTTCACGGCACCTTCCGGACGGGGCGCTTCGTGGATTTCGACACGGCGCCCGAGGGCGCCTACGCGAGCCGCGCCTCGACGCACAACCTCTACACCACGGTGCTGCAGTCGTTCGGCATGGATGTGGACCATTTCGGCGGCGCGCACGCCGCCTACGAAGGGCCCCTGGCCGGGCTCACCTGACCGTCGCGCTGCTGGGGGTGCTCGCCGGCGGCTGCGGACGCGAAACGGCGACGCAGGTCATCGTGCGCCTCTATGCGGACCCCTCCGTCGCGCCGGAAGCGGACGCCTTGCGGGTGAGCGTGCTCGGGGAAGGACGGCTGCGCGAGGAGCGCGTCGACCCCGTGAGCCGAGAGCAGACGCTCCTCGCGGTCGTGCCGCTCGTTCCCGAAGGCGGCGACGCCACGCGCAGCTTCGAGGTGGTCGCCGAGCTCCTCGCCGGTGGCCGCTCCCAGGCCACGCTCCGGGTCGGCGGCGGCTACGAGGCCGGGAGCCTGCGCTTCATCGACGCCGGCTTCGATGCCGAACCGGAGTGCGCCCAGCGCGGCGACTGCGGCCCCGGGAGCACATGCCAGGAGGGGCGCTGCGTGGGCGCATGCTTCGAGGGCGGCGCCGACGATCCGGCGCGCGAAGCGCCACGATGCGCGGAGTGCGAGGCGTGCGTGCGAGGCCGTTGCCAGCCGCTTCCGACGGGCAACGCCTGCGGGTGCCCGGGCGACACCTGCATGGCCGGGCGGTGCGAGCCCCAGGTTCCGGCATCCGACGTGTGGGCTGGAGAGCACCAAACCTGCGCGAACGCGAGCGGCAACCTCTACTGCTGGGGAAACAACCACGCCCGACGCGTGGGGCTTGGCCCGGGCACGAGCAGCGACGTACCGGTGCGCATCGACACGACGGTCCCGGGTTGGCCCGAGGCGCCGCGAAGCGTGGTCTCCGTCGCGCCGGGAGCCGACCACACCTGCCTGTTGTGGACGCGACCGGGGCCCGACCGCGCGCGCACGTGCTGGGGCTGGAACGGGCGCGGCGCGCTCGGAGTCGCAGCCAACTCGACGGAGGCGTTCGCGCCCACGGAGGCGCCGGCGAGCGAGCCCGACTGGGTGGAGCTGGTTGCCGGGCGCTTCCACACCTGCGGGCTCGCCCCGGACGGGCAACTCTGGTGCTGGGGATCGAACAGCCGCGGTCAAGCGGGCCCGGCGCCGAGCGAGGGGCTGCCCCGACTCGTCGACATGCGTCGCGGCTGGACGCAGGTCTCCGCGGGAGACGAGATGACCTGCGGCGTCATCGAGGGGCGAGCCGAGTGCTTCGGCTCGGGCATCGAGGGAGAGCTCGGCAATGGCATGCGCCAGGACTCGCCGGTACCGAGCTGCGTCGTCGACGCGGACGGCGAGTGCATCGACGACTTCTTCTACGTGGCGGCCGGGAGCACCGCCGCCTGCGGGTTACGCGGTGACGGCGCCGTGTGGTGCTGGGGCGACAACGAGGGCGGTCTGCTGGGCGTCGAGGAGGGGGCCCTCGTGCTGCGCGCGGCGCCCGTGGACACGACGCTTCGCTTTCGTCGGCTCACCATGCTCCGGCGCAGCGTCTGCGGGCTGACCGTCGAGGGACAGCTCGCGTGCTGGGGCGACAACCGCGGCCGCTTTGGCGGGGGACACCTCGGGGTGGGCGACCGGGAGCCACGGGCGCGGCCCACCCTCGTGAGCGTCGACCCGGGCGACCGCTGGCAGAGCGTCTCCATGGGCGCCGGCTACGCCTGCGGCGTTCGCGTCGGAGGCGAACTCTACTGCTGGGGAAGCAACGACGCGCCCAGCACTGGCATCGCCGTCGCGGCGGGGCGCCTCGGCCTGGGCTTCGGCCTCGACGTGGACGACCCGGCCACGGGCCGCGACGTACTGACCCCGCGCCGCGTATGCCTCAGTGACGCGTTGGCTCGCTGAAGGTCGTGTCCTCTACCCGGTAGGCGACCTGACGCCCTTCCCGGTCCGCGACGCAGGCGCCGTCCCGGGCGAGTTCTTGCAGCACCTTCTGCGCCTGCCGCAGGGACACGCCGGCGGCGTCGGCGGCGGCCTTGGCGCTGCGTGCGCCCCCCGCGACCGCGCGAAGGAGCCGGTTTTCGAGCGGTTCGGCGCATCGTGGGTCCGGCACGAGCACGGGCTCGGTGAGCACGAGGCGAACGTCTCCGCCGCGACGCTCGAGGCTGCCCCGGGCACCGAGATAGGTTCGCGCCCGATGCTGGGCGACGTCGAAGGTCCCCCGGTGAAGCTCCGGCACGAAGGCGAAGCCATAGACGGCACGGAAGGCGTCCGCTTCGTGCACGCCCTCGGGGCCCGCCAGGGCGAGCACACTGACCAGGGACTCGACGCGGCTTTGCTTGCGCCGTTGCCGGGGGAGAAGCGGCGCATCGAAGAGCCCTTGCCCCGGCGGGAGGATGCGCCGGCCACGCGATTCGGGCCGGCAAGCGACGTAGCCGAGGCTGCCGTGATCGTCGGGCGCGTAGAGGCCGAGCGGGGCGCGCGCGTCCGCGCCCGCACACCATGCGGCAAGCTGAGGAGGCGGTGCCGCGTCCGGGTCGCAGGCGGCGACGAAGCAGCGCGCTTCGAGGGCCACCGGCGCAAAGTCACGCACCTGGTCGTAGAGCGCCTCGGTGGCGGCCCCATAGGCGGCGCGGTCGCCGGCCCTCGCCGCCTCCCGGGCCGCGGCGAGCCCCCCCGGTAGCTCCACGGTCCCGGCCCAGCCGCGCTCCCACGCGAGCCAGCGGTGCCAGCGGGGCGAGGCCAGGCGCGCGAGGGCGTCGAGGATGCGCCCGGCCAGATGCGGATAGCCGCGCAGCCGCCGGAGCCGCGCCAAAACCAGATGCGCCAGGTACTCGGCCTGGGGAAGCGCCTCGGTCCGCGCCATGCGGCTCGCGCGCCGGGCACACTCGAGGGCAACGTCGAGCTCGCCGGCGGCCGCGGCGGCCAGTGCGTCGAGGGCCGTTGCCTCCACCACGAGCGGCGCGTCGCCCGCCGCCCGTGCCGCGGCGCCGAGACCGTCGTCGCCCGAGGCCTGTCCGCGGGCGAGCGCTACCCAACGCTCCAGCGCCCGCACCCAGAGGGCGCCCCGGCCGTCCTCGGCGCGGGCGACGAGCTCCGCCGCAAGCCGCGTGGCCCGGACGAGCTCGGCGGGGTCGAAGGCAAGGAGCGCGTTCTTCGCGAGCTCGATGGCCGCCCGCCAGACGACCCCCGCGTGGGCGGGCCCGAGGGCCGCCACCGCCTCGAAGCGGGGTGCCGAGGCGAGCGCCGGGTCGGCGGCATGGCGCTGCGCGTCGAGGACGAGGGCCCAGCCCGGCTCCTGGTGCCGGAGCGCCTCGGGCAGCGCCCGCGCCCGCGCCACGCCGCGCTGCCCCTCGAGGTAGAGCCGGGACGCCTCGGCGGCCAAAGACACCTCCCCAGAATGCCAGCTCGATGGCGCCCACCCAAAGCGCCTCGATGACGCTACGCTCCGGCGGCCGTGGGGAGCTACACGCGCGTGTGTGAACTGGCGTCGGGGGGCATGGGCCGCGTGGACCTCGCGGTGCGCCGGGACGGCTCCTTTCAGCGGCTCTTCGCCGTCAAGCGGCTGCATGAGAGCTTCCGGGACGACGCGGAGTTTCGGAGCATGTTTCTGGACGAGGCGCGCATCGCGGGGCTGCTTCGGCACCCCAACGTGGTGAGCGTGGTCGACGTGGGGGAGGACGCGCAGGGGCCCTTCCTCGTCCTCGACTTCGTGGCCGGCGTCTCGCTGGGCGACCTCATCCGGGAGTGTCAGGAGCGCGGGCAGCTCGTCCCGTGGACCGTCGCGCTGCGCATCGCGCTCCAGACCGCCGAGGGCCTCCACGCCGCCCACGAGCTCCGCGACCCGGAAACCGGCATGCACCTGCACCTGGTTCACCGGGACGTGTCGCCGCAGAACGTCCTGCTGAGCTACGACGGGACGGCGCATGTGACGGACTTCGGGATCGCGAAGGCCCTCGGCCGGCGAACGAAGACGACCACGGGGGTGCTGAAAGGCAAGCTCGGTTACCTGGCACCGGAAGTGTTGCGCTACGAAGAGCCAGACCGGCGCTCGGACCTCTTCAGCTTGGGCGTGGTGCTGTTCGAGCTGCTCGCCGGGCGCCGGCTCTACAAGAGCAGTCACCGTGTGGCCGGAGCCTGGCGGGTGCTCAATGAGCCGGCGCCGGACCTGGGCGAAGAGCGGGAGGATGCGCCCGCAAGCCTCGTGGCCCTGCTCTTTCGGCTCTTGGCCAAAGACCCGGCGTACCGCCCGGCCACGGCCCGGGAGGTGGCGCGAGAGCTCGACGCC
>JBCCAW010000862.1:0-1565 GCA_039814655.1 Myxococcota bacterium
AGCGCCGCGAGGGCGCCGAGGGCCGCGGTCAGGGCGAGGGCCGGGGCCGGTGCGCCGGCGATGGCCGAAAAGGCGCCGGCATCGCGGCGCGCGCGCAGCGCCGCGGTGACGCCGGCCCCCACGCCGAGCCAGGCCAGCAGCGGCACCAGCGGCATGCGCGTGTAGGGGGGCGCGTCGACCACGAGCCCCACCCATGGGGCGAGCAGCGGCGGCACGTTCCCGGCGCTCACGAAGGGGCAGGCGAGCGTGACGAGGAGCCCGAGCCCCAGCGCGCGCCGGCCGAAGCGGGCGACGTCCGGGCTCCCGTCCTCTGCGGCGCGCACGGCGAAGGCGGCGGCGGCGGCGATGCTCAGCCCGATGACGTGCAGCACGTCGGTGCGAAGCAGCGTCGCCGCGTCGAGGCCCCCGTCGATAAGCCCGTAGGCGAGGTTCACGGCGTAGCCGTAGCCGAGCACCTGGAGCCCCCGGCGAAGAAGGCCGCGCCGTAGCTCCCCGGCGCGCTCGCCGCGGCGAGCGCCGGCCTCGAGGCGCATGGTCATCCCCGCGCCGGCCAGCACCAGGAAGGCCGGGAGCGGCAAGGTGCCGAGCACGCGCGTGAAGGCGTACGCGGCGTCCCGGTGCTCCGTCGCCACCCAGCCGTGATAGGCGTGGCCCTGGATCATCACCAGCGAAGCGACGGCGCGAGCCACGTCCACGCCCGCGACGCGGCCTCCGGCCTTCCTGGTGCCCTGCCCCGCTGCCTCCATGGCGCCCGTCACTCCTCGGCGAAGGCGCGGATCAGCCGGTGCGCCAGGGAGATCGGCGGCGGGACGAAGAAGCCCTTCGGGCTGCGGAGCGCGTCCCGGCTGAACCAGCGCGCTTCTTCGAGCTCGTCGTCGTCGAGGCGGACGTCCCCCTCCGGGGCCTCCGCCCGGAAGGCCAGCATGAGCGAACGGGGAAAGGGCCAGGGCTGGGAGCCGACGTAGACCGGCGGACGGACGCGCAGGCCCACCTCTTCGAGCGTCTCCCGGACCACGCATTGCTCGAGGCTCTCGCCGGGCTCCACGAAGCCCGCGAGCGCCGAGAACATGCCCCGGGGCCATCGCGGCTGCCGGGCGAGGAGCGCCCGATCCCCGCGGGTGACGAGGACCATCACCGCCGGGTCCGTACGCGGAAAGGTGCGCGTGCCGCAGGCGTCGCACTCGCGCGCGAAGCCCCCGTCGACGCTGCGCAGGTCGCCCGCGCCGCAGCTCTCGCAATGGGCCGCTATGCGATGCCAGCGGAGCAAGCCCCGGGCGTAGAGGAGCGGTTCGAGCAGCGGCCAGGGCATGAACGCTCCCGCCGCGCGAAGGTCCTGAAAGCTCCCCTCGCCCGGGAGCCCGAAGCTGCCGGGATCCGCGTCGCCATCGAGCTCGAGGCCGAGCCAGCCCGTGCCCTCCGCGCGGCCCAGGAACACGGTCTGCTTGGCGGCCTCGAGGAGGTGAGCGTGCGAGGCCACGGTGAGGGGAAGCGGCGCCGGGCTCTTGCCCGGGGAAAGGAAGGGCCGGCCCCGCCAGAGCACGAGGAGGCGCGTCGCCGGGTCCGCG
>JBCCAW010000771.1:0-2207 GCA_039814655.1 Myxococcota bacterium
GTTCGCGTCGACGGCGCCTTGACCCGCCTCGCGGACCTTCGCCTGGCTCCCGCGGCGACGCCCGGCGCGCCCGCCGCCGCCGGCGTGGCGCGCGGCTCGGGGCTCACGGCGGAGGCCTGGGTCGAGGCCCAGGGGGCGTCGCAGGCGCTCGTGGTGCGTCTTCGGAGCCCCGCGTCCACGCCCCCGGCGCCGCGGGCGCGGCTCCGGCTCACGCTCATCGTGGACCGCAGCGAGAGCATGGAGCGCCGCTGGGCCGACGTGGTCGTGCTGGCCGAGGCGATGCTCGCCCGGCTGTCGCCCAGCGACGAGGTGCAGGTCATCGGCATCGCGACGGGGGGCGCCGTGCTTCGGCCCCTCGGACCCCTCGGCGACGGCTCCAGCGTGCGCGCCGCGCTGCGCGCCGGCGACGTCGGAGGGGGCACGAACCTCGAGGCCGGCCTCGAGCTGGCCTGGGCGTGGCGGCGCCGGGCGTGCGCTCCCGGGTCGTCGTGCTCAGCGATGGAGTCCCCAACGAAGGCGCCTTTCTCCCGGAAGAGCTGGCGCCGCGCGCCGCGGAGGCGCTCGCGGCCGGGTGTACGACCACCGTGGTGGGGCTCGGGTCCCAGTTCGACGCGCCGCTGCTCCGGGCCCTCGCGGAGGCCGGCGGCGGCGGGTACCACGTGGGCGCGGGCGCGCGCCTCGCTCCGGCGCTCTCCGCAGAGCTCGAGGCGGCCCTCGCCGCGCCTGCGGACGGCGCCTATGTCGAGCTCGAGCTCCCGCCGGGTCTCGAGGTGCACGCGGATCCGGGAGCTTTCCGCGTGGAGGGCCGCGTCGCGCGGGTGTCCGTCCCGGCGCTGGCGCCGGGAGCGGAGCGGCGCCTCGTCCTTCCCCTGACCGGCCGGCCGGCGGCGCAGCTCCGCGTGCACGTGGGCTGGAAGGGTCCCGCGGGCCCCCAGGCCGTGACCCTGGCGGCGCCCGCCGTCGCCGCGGAGACCTCGCTCCCGGGCGACGCGGCCCTCGGGCTGGCCCTCGACGCCGCCGCCGCGCACGTGAGCGCGGGCCGGGGACGTCAGGCCCGCGCGGCGCTCGACGCCGTGGCCGAGGCCGCGCTGGCGAGCCCCGCGCCGCAGGTGCGCGTTCGCGCCGAGACCACGCTGCGCCTGGGCGTCGCCCTGGAGACGCTGGTGCCCGGAGCCTCCCACGGCGCCCGGCGCGAGCTGGGCCTGGCCCTCGGTACGCTCGCCTGGGACCTCAGGCGATGAGCTCGTCCAGGAAGGCGACGAAGCGCGCCACCTCCGCGGGCGTGTTGTAGTGCACGAGGCTCGCGCGCACGAGGCCGTCGTCCGCGTCGTCGATGCCCAGCGGCGCCATGGCCCGGCGCGCGTAGAAATGGCCGTGGCGGATGGCGAAGCCGGCGGCGTCCGCGGCCCTCACGACCTCCCGTGAGGCCATGCCTTCCACGAGGAAGGCCACCGTGGGGACCCGGCGCGCGGGATCGCTCGAGCGTTCCCCGATCACGCGAACGCGGGGCGCGGCCTCGAGCCAGGCGAGGAGCGGCGCCACGAGCGCGGCTTCGTGCGCCGCGAAGCGGGCGAAGGCGGCGTCCACAGGGTCGCCTTCGTCTCCGTGGTGTTCGGCGAGGGCCTCGAAATACGACAGGAGCCCCACCAGCCCGGCGGTCAGCTCATGGTTCACGTTGCCGGGCTCGAAGCGGTAGGTGCCGGCCTCCGGGCCGAGAAAGAAGTGGTTCTGGCTCTCGGCCGCGGCCTGAAGTTCCGGCGAGAGGTAGGCGCAGGCGAGGTGCGGCCCGTAGGTCTTGTAGAGGCTGAAGGCGTAGAGATCGGCGCCGAGGGCGGCGGCGTCGACGCGCCGGTGCGGCGCGAAGGCCACCCCGTCCACCACCACGCGGGCCCCGGCGGCCTGGGCCTGCGCCGCGAGGGCCGGGACGTCGTGAAGCGTGCCGACCACGTTCGCGCAGTGCGTGAAGCACACGAGGCGCGTCCGGGGCGTGAGCGCCGCGTCGAGGCCCTCGGCGGTGAGCGACGCGGTCGCTGGGTCGAGGGCCCATTCGCGCACCGTCGCGCCCTGGCGCGCAGCGAGCCGGCGCCAGGCTCCCACGTTGGCCTCGTGGTCCAGGTTGGTCACGACGATCTCGTCGCCGGGACCGAGCAGCGGGGCCAACGCGGCGGAGAGCACGTGCATGAGCATGGTCGTCGAAGGCCCGAGCA
>JBCCAW010000825.1:0-1837 GCA_039814655.1 Myxococcota bacterium
AGAGCGTCTAAAAAATAAAAAAATCTACGAATTACCGCCTTGAATTTAAACGATCTTTTTTAGACTTTTTCTAACCGCGTCCACAATGGTGCATTTTAGCGGATTCGAACCGTCTATCCGGCCGACGACTTCGGCGACGACGACATCCCCTTCTGACGCGGCGGGTCCGGCGTGAGCCAACGCGGCCCGAAGGCACGCGCGGACGTGCTGCTCCACGAGCGCGGTCTGGCGGAGTCGCGCGCCAAGGCTCAGGCGCTCATCTTGGCCGGGGTGGTCTATCGCGGACCGGGATTCGAGATCCGCGTCGAGAAGGCCGGGGACAGGCTCTTCCGCGACGAGCCGCTGCAGGTCCGCGGCGACCGCTCCCCCTATGTGAGCCGCGGCGGCCTCAAGCTCGAGGGCGCCCTCGACGCCTTCGGCATCGATCCGACGGGGTGGGTGCTGGCGGACTTCGGGGCGTCCACGGGCGGCTTCACCGATTGTCTGCTCCAGCGCGGCGCGGAGCGCGTGTATGCCATCGACGTGGGCTACGGGCAGCTCCACCAGAAGCTGCGGAACGACGAGCGCGTCGTCGTGATGGAGCGGACCAACGCGCGGCACCTGCGCGCGCTCCCGGAGCCCGTGGACGGCATCGTGGTCGACGCGAGCTTCATCGGGCTCGGCAAGCTCCTTCCAGCGGCTGCCGCGCTGCTACGCCCCGGTGGCGAGGTCCTGGCCATGGTGAAGCCTCAGTTCGAGGTCGGCGCGGCGCGTGTCGGCAAGGGCGGCGTGGTGCGCGACGACGCGCTCCGAATGCAGGCCACGGACGGCGTGGCGAGGGCCGCGGCGGAGCTCGGCCTGGTGGAGCGGGGACGCGCTGACGCCGCGATCTCCGGCCCCAAAGGCAACCGCGAGGTTTTTCTTTGGCTTGCCGCGGAAGGGGCCCCATGACCGCGGCGCTGCCGGGGCCCTTCCCACGGGCGCGACCCCTGGACTAGACGTCCTGGACAGAACCAACGAACCCTCGAGGCTCATCATGACGAACCACTCGCTCTCCTTCGCCCTTCTCCTGGCCCTCCTCGGGGCCTTCGGCTGCAACGAGCCCGAGGAGACGGCGACCACGCCCCCCGAGCCCGAGCCCGCCGCCGAGCCGGCTGCGGAAGCGCCGGAGGAAGAGGCCGAGGCGTCCGCGCTAACGCGCTCACCGGCGCCCGAGGGCGCGCGCGTCTTCTTCGCGAGCCCCGCCGATGGCGCCACGGTCACGAGCCCCGTCGCCCTCTCCTTCGGCATCGAGGGCATGGACGTGGCTCCCGCGGGTACGCCGCATGAGCATGGCGGCCACCATCATCTGGTGATCGATAGCGAGCTCCCGGCCACGGACGCGCCCATCCCCGCGGACCAGCCGGAGCGCTACAAGCACTTCGGCGATGGCAGCACCGAGACGTCCCTCGAGCTCGCCCCCGGCGAGCATACGCTCCAGCTGATTCTCGGCGACCACAGCCACATTCCCCATGACCCGCCGGTGACCTCCGAGGCGATCACCATCACCGTGAGCGAGGGCGAGGCGGGCGAGGGCGCGCAAGCCCCGGAGGGCGAAGAGGCCGCCGAGTAGCGCCCGAAGCATCGCGCCCATCCTGCGCCCCGCAGGAGCGTTCGTGGGCGAGGGCGCCGGCGGCCTCGACGGGGCGCCCGCCCTTCAGCTGGCGAGAATGGACCCGGCGATCTTGGCGGCCATGCGCCCGTCGATCTGACCGGGGTAGGCCGCCTTCACGGCCTTCATGAGCGCGCCCATCTGCTTCTTTTCGGAGAAGCTGTGCTCCTGGGCGAGCTTCGCGATCGCCGCGCGGGCCTCGTCCTC
>JBCCAW010000790.1:0-2096 GCA_039814655.1 Myxococcota bacterium
AAGTGGGGGCAGGCGCTGGCCGTCTCGGGGACCGTCCTCGTCGGGGCCATCGGCGGGGCCATGAAGGTCGGCGCGCTGCAGGAGCGGCTGGAGACGCAGGGCTCCCGCCTCGCCGCGCTCGAGTCGACCGACGACGCGATTCTCGAGCGCGTCCGCAAGGGCGAGGCGAACGACGCCGGCGTCGCCGAGGCGCTGCGCGCCCTGCGCGAGCAGCAACGCAGCCTCGTGACGCGGCTGGAGCAGATTCATCCCCGGCTTCCGGGGGGAGGGCATTGAGATGAAGTGGATCGTAGAAAACTGGGAGCTCGTCCTGGCCATCTGGGGCGGTCTCGTGACCGTCGCGAGCAGCGTCGTGAAGCTCACGCCCACCCCGCGCGACGACGCGGCGCTGGCGGCAGTCCTTCGCGTAGTCGGGCACGTGAGCATCGCGAAGCCCAAGGAGCCGGGCTCCGTGCCGCCGAAGCCTCCGCGCTCGCGCCCACCGGCCACGCCGACCACGTTTGCGATGCTGCTGGCGCTGGTGCTCGTGGGCTGCGCGGGCCGCGCCGCGGGAGCGCACGTCGAGGCCGCCCGCGCTTCGAGCACGCTCGTGGACGCCGCCGGCGAAGCGCTCGAGGCCGTCTGCACGGTGGAGGCGCTCCGCGCGGCCCAGACCCCGCGGCTCTTTGGAGAGCGCTGCGAGAAGGCCCGCGACGCGCAGCACGTGGCCGTCGAGCTGATGCAGACCTGGTTCGAGCTCGGGCAGGCCGACAAGGTAGACGTCGACTCGGTGCTCGTCGTGGCACGGCGTCTCGTCGCCACCTACGACGAAGTGCGTGGCTTCCTCGCGCTCGTCGGGCGCGAGCTCCCCGCCCTCGAGGTGCCCCGATGAACGTCGGCAGCCTGCTCGCGGCGCTTGCGCGCCCCACGTTCGAAGCGGCCGTCGCGCTCCTCGAGGCGAAGCTGGGCCGCTCCCTCACGCCGGAGGAGCGCCGTGAGGCGTTCCAGCAGCTCAGCGAGAGCCCGCCCGAGAAGGCGGACTTCGGCCCCGAGTGGGACGCCGCGATGGCCGAACTGCGAGGCGAGGGGTGAAGAGCGACGTCCCGAAGGGCGCGAGTTTCGAGGGCGAGCTCGCGCTGGGCATCGCCCTCTGGGACGTGAGCCACCTGCTCCCCACGCGGGGCAAGGGCTATCCACGGCGCCCCGGGACCATCGACCTCTTCGCGACGCACCACTCCGGCCGCCTTGGGAGCCCGGGCTTCGCCGGGATGCACGCTTCGGCGCGCTACTCGACGAGCGTCGTCCGCGACAAGGAGACCGGGAAGATCAAGAAGAGCGGATGGCCCGGCTTCGCCTACACCTTCTGGCTTCCGTTCCACGACGCGCGCGACGCCGAGGGCCGGCGCGTCGTCTACCGCGGCAACCCCGACGACCGGCGCACCTACCACACCGGCGGGAAGGCCAACGACCGCGGCGTCGCCTGCGTGTGGCAGGGCAACCTGACGAACGTCGCCCCCTCGAAGCATCAGGTCGAGTGCGCCGAGGCGCTCTACCCCTGGGCCGGCATTCGGTACGGCCTGACCCGCGAGGACTTCATCGGGCACAGCGAGTCGAAGCCCTTCGGCGGGACCGGCAAGAAGGCCTGTCCTGGGCCGAACGTGCTCGAGTGGCTCCGCCTGTGGCGGAAGGGGTGGGACGTTGCCTGACGTCGAGCTCGACCCGATCCAGGCCGGCATCGACGCCGCCGCCGCCGCCCTTGACCGCGACCTGACTGCGGCCGAGCGTCAGGCGGGCTTCGACGCCCTGGTGGCGGCCGGCTACCACGACGCGCGCGACACGGCGCAGCGCCTCATCCGCACCACGCGCCAGTGGCTCCGGGCGGAGCGCGGGCGCCTCGTCGACGCGCGTCGCGTCACCTTCCTCGAGGGTCGGCGCGAGACGGAGCGGGAGCGCTGGCGCCGCTGGCGCTCCAAGGCCCAGGGCCTCTACGACGCGATCATCGCCGAGGCCGTCGCCCGCGAAGCTGCGGCCGTCGCGGCGGCCTCGCTCGCCCTCCCGCCGGCGGCACGAACCGCCATCGCCGCCGACCTCACGGACGACGCGACGCGCCTCCGCGC
>JBCCAW010000156.1:0-11005 GCA_039814655.1 Myxococcota bacterium
GCGGCATTGGTCAGCGGGGTCGGCGTCTCGTCGTCGCCGCCGACGAGCACGACGTCGCCGACGCGGGCGGCCACGCGAACGGTGCGCGCGAGGAGCGTCTCGGGGCCCACGCGAATCGTGGCTTTGTCGCGGCCCATGCGCCGCGAGCGGCCCCCGACGAAGACCCCCACGAGCGGGCGAGCGTGACGCGGCGGCAACTCGGGCATAGGAAAGGTGGCCGCGGGGCTTCGGGCAGGCCGCCGCCGGCCGTGTCAGTATGAACGCTCTCCTCTCGTCGATGCGTCCTTTCCTCCTCCCCTTCGCTCTCCTCGCGCTCGTGGCCTGCGCCGAGCCCGACGCGCGCGTGACCCCTAGCGAGCCGGCGATGGCCGGCGAGGGCGCCGTCGCTGCGAGCTACTCTCCCTTTGCGCTCGAGGTGAGCGAGGGCGCGCCCTTCCGCCTGATCTCCTTCAAGGACGTGGGCATGTCCTTGCCGGAAGACGCGCGAGGCTTCGTGTACGAGTCCTTGGCGGAGAGCTTGGCGACGTCGCTGCGGCGCCGCGCGGACGGCCCGCTGGCGTCGCAGGTGGTGCATGACCCGACGCTCTTGGATCCGTCGGCGCACCTGGCCTGCGAGGGCGGCCACATCTACGTCGACGTGTGGAGCGCCGGCGAGGGCTACGGCTACTCGCTCTGGAGCGGCTGCGGCGCCGAGGACCGCTTCGCGCACCGCGAGGTGGCGTCGCAGCAGCCCGTTTCCGAGGACGCGGTCGCTGCACTGCTCCCGCTGGCCGAGGACATGGCGGCGCAGCTTCGAAGCGCCGTCACCTCCGGTTGCTTCACGCGCCACTGCTGAGACGAAGGCGCCCGCGTAGCGGCGCTCGGGACCGGTGACCGCTAGAGTGCGGGACATGCGGCGGGCGAACTACGTGCTGGGGCTTGTCCTGGCCTTGGGGTGCGGCGAGAGCACGGTGATCGGGCCGGCGCCGGGGGGCGACATGAGCCTGCCCGACGTCGGCGTCGATGGCGCGCCCGGCGACGGGCCGGGCGTGGGGCTCGATGGTGGCGACGACGCGGGCGCGCCGGACGGCGGGTTGCCCGATTCGGGGCTACCCGACGCGGGATTGCCGGACGCCGGGCCGGCCGATCTCGGCATGGACGCAGGGCCCGTGGACGCAGGGCCCATGGACGCAGGGCCCATGGACGCAGGACCCATGGACGCAGGCGCATGCATGGTGGGGGGCACCTACGACGTGACCGCCGACCCCATGAACCCGGCGCTCTGCGGGGTCATCCCCTTCGCGACGTGCTCGGCGGTGCAGCTCAGCGCGACCTCCGTGGAGCTCACCTGCGGCGGGCTCATGTCCACCTGCACGCTCGACGCCATGTGCGTTTGCAGCGGAACGGCGACGGCGAGCGGCGTCTCCGGGACCATTCGCGTCGACTTCCCGGCGGGCACCGTGCAGGCGGTGGCTCTCGGGACGACCTGCGACTACGAGATCACGCTCCGGCCCTGACGAGGAGCCGCTCCGCGCCGGCGTAGACGTTGAGCGTGCCGGCGCGGGCGAAGCCGCCGAGTACCGCGCCAAAATGCGTGGCGAGGTCGATGGCGAGGCTCGTCGGGGCGCCAACGGCGACAATGGCGTCGAGGCGCGCCGCGACGGCCTTCTGTACGATCTCGTAGCTGCTGCGGCTGCTGACGACGAGCAAGCGGCCGCGGCCCAGCGCGCCATCCTGGAGCCTGCGGCCCACGGCCTTGTCGACGGCGTTGTGGCGGCCCACGTCCTCCGCGGCGGCCACGACCTCACCGAAGGCGTCCACGATGACCGCCGCATGCGCGCCACCGGTGCGGGCGAAGTCGGGCTGCACCCCCTCGAGGGCCGCCGCCGCCCGGAGAAGGAGCGCGGCGTCGAGGGCCGGCGCGTCCAGGGGCGCGAGCCGCGCGGCGAGGGCTTCGATGGCCTCGTGTCCGCACACGCCGCAGGCGCTGCTCACGAGCGTGGACCGGCGCACCGCGGACACGTCGAGAAAGACGCCCGGGCCGGGCGTGACGTCCACCGCCGACGGGACGCCGGCGGCGTCCACGGCACCGCAGCTGGCGACGCGGCCGACGTCCGAGGGGCGGCGTATCACCCCCTCCGCGGCGAGGAAGCCGAGGGCGAGCGCGGCGTCGTCACCGGGCGTGCGCATGGTGGTCGCGATGCGTTCGCCCGCGACGCGGATGGTGAGCGGCGCCTCCGCTACGACCAGGTCGTCGTCGGCCGTACCGAGCCCCTGCGCGCCGAGGCGCCTGCGCTGCCTGATCGCCGTCGCCACGGGGGCACTCTAGCGGCTCACGGTCGTCGCGCGCCGGCGGTGTGGCAGGTGGGTTGGGCCGCGTTGGTTCGCTTAGTCGGGTCCGTCCCCTTGGCGGGGCTGGAAATGACTCGGGTTTTCGGGGTGGTTGGTTCGGTTCGTCGGGTCCGTCCCCTCGGCGTGGGCCTGGTTGGTGGGGGGGAGGGGGTGGTTTAGGGTGGGGGCATGGCCTCTTCGGACGCCACGAGCGGGCAGGTGGACCCGGCGCGCTTCGCCCGGCGGCTGCGCCGGGAGACGCGGCGCGGGGCCATGCTGAGCATCGCCGCCGGCCTCGGCATGCTCGCGCTCCTGGGCTTCGCGCAGCAGCACGAAGCGGAGCTGGCGGCCTTCCTGCGCGGCGAAGTCGACCTCCGCGGGCGTCGCGTCTTGGACACGACGGCGCCGACTGGCCCGCTGGACGAGGCCGCGCTCGCCCGGGCCCATCGCGAGTTGCTGCCGCAGTGGATGATCGTCCAGAGCCGGCCGAGCCTCGGCGCCGGGGAGCGATCGCGCCTCGCGAGCGCCGTCTTCAGCGAGCTGCGCTACGCGGTGAGCTCCGACGCCACGCTCGTCGGGATCCTGGACGAGCTCCGGGACCGGCTGGCGGGCCTTCGGACCCGCCGGGATGCACTCCGCTCCGGCCCGCGCATCGACTACCTGGTGTGGGCCTGGAACGCGACCCTCGATCGGCGCGGCCTCCCCTGGCGCCTCGAGGCCACGCTGCACGTCCCGCGGCCGAGTCCGCGCGGGCGAAGGCGACCGCCGGTGCTCCTGACGCGAAGCTACGAGGTGCTCTCGGACCTCCGGGACCCGGCCGGTCGGCGCCTGCGCCTCGTGCGCCGCGGTGACCTCACCAACCTGGACGAAGGCGTGCTCGGCCACGCCACCGGCGACCGGGACGAAGGCGCGGTGGTGATGCTCGACGAGGTGCTCGAGCTCGCCGTGCATCACGTGTGGCCCGCGCTCGAGCCGGCCCTCGACGCGCGGCTCCCGGCAACCACACGACCGCTCGCAGCCGCGCTCCGCGCCGAGGCCGCCACGCAGCTCCCGCCGGCGGCCCTCGCGCAGCTACGGGAGACGGCCGTGGACCAGCAGATGCTCATCGAGGTCGCCGCGTCCATTCACGCCCGAGAGGCCTGCGGCAGCCGCTTCCGCGTCTGGGGTCTCCCCTGGAACGGCCTCGCGGCGCCGGACCGGCTCGCGCTCGTGGACGCCCTCGACCGCAGCGCCGGCCGCGAGGACTGCCCGGAGGTGACCCTCGGCGAAGCGGCTCGCATGATTGGCGCGAGCGAGCGCCTCGGCCGCGCGCGCCTCGAGGGCGCCGTCGAAGCGCTCACGGCCTGGCTCGCCCGAGCCGTGAGCGCGCACGAGCTCCGTCACGTGGCCGACGGACCACGCGGCCGGCGCTGCATCGGCTGCCCGGCCGGGCTCCCGCCGGCCGCCGTGGACGAGCTCTCGGCCTATCTCGCGGCCTTCGGCACCGAAGGCGTCGGACACGCGAGCGTGCTCCAGGCCTGCACGCTGGTGCCTCCGGAGGATGCCCTCGACGTGACGCAAGCGCCGCACGCGCAGGCCCTCGCCATCGCGCTCGGCGCGTTGCTGCCGGAGGGCTGCCGCGGTCCCGCTCCCGGCGACCTGCCCTCCCGGGCGCGGGCCCTCGAGGCCCGCTTCTTCGGGACGCAGGACGGGGGCGTCACGCTGCCCGAGGACTTCCCCGCGCACGTGGCGTTGCTGGGCAACCCTGTTGCTCCGGCGCCGGGCACGCCTCAGGCTCGCCAGCCATGAGCGAGCTGCCGGTCTACTGGACGAAGAGCTTCACCGACGCCTACGTCGAGGTGCTGAACGGCGACGCCGAGTTCCAGCGCCTCGCGCGCAAGACCCGGGATCACTTCGAGCTTCGCTGCTGGGATACGCCGCGGGGCACGGACATCGTGGTCCGCTACCACATCGCCGGCGGGCCCGTGACGGCCGAGTGGATGGAGGAGCCGGCGCCGAACGCGACGCTCCGGAGTCGCCCCTTCGACAAGCGCCAGACGCTGGCGCGGACGAGCGCTCCCTACGAGGTCTGGAAGAAGCTCGACCGCAAGGAGATGGGCGTCATCGATGCGGTGCTCTCGCCGCTCTATACCTTCGAGGGCGCCAAGCTGAAGATCCTCGGCAACATCCGGGTCTTCGTGCGCATGGGCGACCTCGCGTCCGCCATCGAGAAACGCTACGAGTGAGGGGCGCTACTGGCCGACCTCGCCAAAGCGGTCCGCGAGGCTGAGCGCGTCGGCCTTGGAGAGTGGCTTCACCAGGTAGTCGGCCACGCGCGCGTACTTCGCTGCGCGCGTGCGGTCCTCGACCGCGTCCGAGCTCGAGAGCATCACCACCACCCGCGTCTGTTCCGCCCCGGCGAGGTCGTCCAGGCGCTCGAGCAGGTCGAAGCCGCTGACCACGGGCATGTTGATGTCGAGGAGCATCAGCAGCGGCGGAAAGCCCTCGGGCGTGGCCCGGCGCTTCACCTGATAGGTCTCGAAGAGCGCGAGGGCCTCGCGCCCGTCCGCAGCATCGAGCACGTACCGGTAGCGCCCGGAGCGCTCGAGCCGACGGCGCGCCAGGTCCCGATCGTCCTTGTCGTCGTCGACGATCATGACGGAGTGAATGGTCTTGTCGCTCACGGGGTCCCCTCGCCGCCGCTGGCCGGCTCGCTGATGGCTCCTTCGATACACCCTTTCGGCATCGCGAGCGAAAAGCGTGTCGGCGAAGACGACCGCGAGAGCGTCAGCTCTCCCCCCATGGACCGCGCGTATTTTCGCGCGGCGTAGAGACCGAGGCCGTGCCCGGGGCCCAAGGTGCCGCGGACGAAGGGCCCGAAGATGTCCAGCTCCGGCGGGATACCGGGCCCCGCCGCGTTCTCCACGTTCAGCGTGGGGACGTCGGCGTCGAAGCGCACCGTGACGGCGCCCTCGCCGTGGCGAAGGGCGTTGTCGACGACGCGCCCGACGATGGCCTGCAGCGCGCGCTTCGGGAGCCGGACGCGAAGCGCCGGCACGGCGTTCTCGAGCGAGACCTCCTTGGCCGCGGCGTCGGCGGCGTAACCTTGCAGCACCTCGGCGACGACGGCCCGCAGGTCCAGCAAGCGCGTCGCCTCCTCCACGAGGTCAGCCTTGGCTCCCTCGCTGAGCTCCTCGAGCCGGAGCACGAGGGTCTCGAGGCGCGCCTCGACCCGGGTGAGCTGCGCGGCGGCCTCCTCCACGTCGCCGGCGTCGAGCTCCTCGCGCACGACGTCCACCCAGCCGATGGCCGTACGAAGCGGCGCCACGAGGTCGTGGGAGACGCGATAGGCGACCTGCGCGAGCTCGGCGTTGGCGTCGCGCAGCCGCCCCTCGCGAGCGATGCGCGCGGTGGCGTCGTGCGCCAGCACGAGCGCGCCGGCCACCCCGCGCTCGGCGAGCCTCCAGGGGCGGAGCTCGACCTCGAGCATGCGCGCGCCGGCCCGGGTCGTGACCGGCGCCGCTGGACGCGAGAGCGGGACCTCTTTCGCGAGCACCTCCTCGACGAGACGAGCCACGTCGAGCTCGCCGGCCTGGAGCGCGGCGCCGTAGCTCCCACCAAAGGCGTCCTCCCAGCCCCGGGACCAGGCGACCAGATGCCCGCGCACGTCCGTGAGAGCGACGGCGACCGGGAGCGAGTCCACCAGACCGCGAACGGCCTCGAGCTCGGCGCGCCGCGCGCCTCGGGCCGCCGCCGCTGCCTCGCGGTTCGAGACGCCGGCGAGCTCACGGGAGATGCCCACGGTGTAGGCCCGCAGAGCCCCCTCGCCCGGGACCGCCGATTTCCGCGTTCGGAAATAGCGCACCTCCCCGTCATGGCGCGTGACGGGCTCGTCCACTTCGAGCAGCTGTCCGGTCTCCAAGACGAAACGATCGTCGCGCACGTGTTGAAGCGTGTCATCCGCATTGGAGTGGGGTGCGTCGACGTGTGCGAGTAGCCGCTCCTGGTCGACGCCGTAGTACCGGCGAAGGGCTCCGTTGGCCCACAGGATGCGGCTCTCGGGGTCTTTGACGAGCACGAGCTCGCTGAGCGCCTCGAGTACGGCACGATAGAAGTCCGGCCCCATCGCCTCAGGCACCGTCACGCCCACCACCGGGCGTCGCCGACAGCTTCACGTGAAAGGTGCTCCCGCGGCCGAGCTCACTGGTGACCTCGAGGGCGCCGCCGTGGGCCCGGGCCGTCTCTTGGGCGAGCGCCAGCCCCATGCCGAGGCCCGGCGACTCTTCCTGCGTATGCAGCCGCGCGAAGGGCTCGAAGACGCGGTCGAGGTCCTCCGCGCGCATGCCGATGCCGTTGTCTTCGACGGACACGTCAACCGTGTCGCCCTGGCGCCGGGCAGCGACGCGCACGCGGAGCGGCCGGTCCGGCTGGCGGTACTGAAGCGCGTTGTCGACGAGGTTGGCGAAGAGCGCGCGCAGCGACGCCTCCACGCCTCGGACACGGAGGCCCTCCGGCAGCTCGAGGGCGAGGGTGGCGCCAGCGGACTCGAAGGCCGTGCGCCGGTCGTCCACGACGTCGTGAAGGAGCGCGGCGAGAGAGAGGTCGACGAGCGGCGACGGCTCCGAGGACTTCGCGAGCGCGACGAGGCCGTTCAGCATGCGCTGCATGCGCTTGCCTGCGTCGTAGATGCGACGAGCGGAACGCAGCAGCTCTTCCTCGGGCGCGTGATCCTCCACGCCCTCCACCAGCAGGTCCGCGAAGCCCACCATGCTGCGGAGCGGCGCTCGGAGGTCGTGACTGATGGTGTGGACCAGACGCTGCTGGTCCGTGTGTCGCACCATGAGCAGCGCGTGCGCGCGCCGCGCCGCGGCCTCGGCTTCCTTCAACGCCGTCAAGTCCTGGTGCGCGCCGAGCATCCGCACGGGACGCCCGTCCGCATCACGGATGGCGATGCCGCGGCAGCGCACCCAGACCGTGTGGCCGTCCTTGTGCCGGTAGCGGACGACCTGGTCGTAGGGGTGGCTCGGATCCGCGAGGTGCGCCTCGGCGTTGGCCAGCGCCGTCTGGAGGTCGTCGGGATGAATGTTCGCCTGCCACCACGCGGTGGTGTGCTCGATCTCGTCCTCGGCGTAGCCGAACGTCTCCTTGAAGCGGGGGCTGAGCCACTCGTCTGTCCCCGATTCCAGGTCCCAGTACCAGATCCCGTCCAGTGACCCAGCCTCGATGAAGCGAAAAAGCTCAGGGCTTTCGCGCATTTTCTGCTCGAGCTCGGCTTCTAGGTAGTGCTTGGACGGGGAGACGGACACGGGGCCTCGCCCGCATGGTTCCCCATCAAACCCCCATGCGAAAGGACCCACGATCGGGGAGGGCCGCGCCCGAAGTCAGCTTGGCGTGAGGCCCACGAGACGGTCCCGTCCCGCGGCGTCGACGGTGCCGAGCACCAGCGCCTGGCCTTCCCGGGTGCGCGCGACGAAGACGCGGACCGGAGGCAGGTCGCCGTAGGGCCGGAGCGCGCGAAGGCCTCGCATGGGCGCGCGGAGGCGAAGCTCCCCGACCACGAGCTCTCCGTGGTCCCAAAGCGCCTCTTCGCCGTGGGCGACGAGGGGAAAGGCGCGCTGACGTTCCCGGAGAAAGCGCCCGCGGCGCCGGCGAATCTCCGCCTCCACGTCCTCGGCGCTCCGCTGCATCCAGGTGCTCGGATCGGACCAGTCGCGGCTCCCGCGGAGCAGCTCGATGCGCTCGACGAGGGCCAGGTCCTCGGTGCGCCGGCGCTCCATGCGGTGGGCCAACACCCCATCGGGGAAGCAGTCGTCGCGCTCGAGCACCTCGACGAGCACCTCGCCACCGTCGGCGGAAAAGCGCAGCGGCGTGCGTTCCACGGAGCGCGTGCACTGGGCCGCCGCCGGCTGGGCACCCATGGCGATGGCCACCGCGGCAAACACCACGCACGCCAGCACGCGGTGCGGGGACACGAGGTCCGGGCGGCCGGGCAGGGGGCGCAGGGCGGCTGGGGGGCGGTGCGTCACGCGGCGAGGGGGGTAGCAGCTTTCGGGCCGGTGCACCCGAAAAGGGACATGCCCCGTAACGCCGTGCACTTTTCGGGCGCCCGGGGCATGCGCCCCAACGTCCGTTCACGGTCCTTCGTGAACCGCTGTCGGCGTCGTGCCGATCCGCGCCGCGCCGCTCAGCGCCACTCGAGGCGGTAGTCGAGGCTGTGGCCGATGAGGCCCGAGTACTTGCGAATGCTCTTGCGCGCGAGCGCGAGCGTAAGGCTCCCGGGAAGCCGGGCACTGAGGCGTCCCACGAGCGAGGGCGTCTCGCCGACGGGCGCGCGTGGCCCCGCGGGAAAGGTCACGTCGACCTTGGCCTGCCGCTTCCCGGCGCGGTCGAGGAAGTCCGAGAGCGTCCGGAACTGCTGCAAGAGAGGGTCCGAGCGCCGGGCGCCCCAGTTCGCCGCCGGCATGAAGTCCACGAAGTGCATCAAGTGGAAGTTGAGCTGGATCCAGAAGTTGTCGGCGTCGATGACGAGCGGCGCGTTGTCGATGACCCGGTGGCAGTGGAGCGCCTGGAGCTCGTCCAGACGATGCCGGTTGGCCTCGAGCTCCTCGAGCAGCGCCTGGTCGTAGAAGAGGCGCAGCATGGAGGGGAACACCTCCACCTGGAGCGCTTCGAACTCGGTCAGCCGCTCCTTCAGCGCCGGGAGCTTCTCGATGTCCATGGCGAAGGTGTTGGTCGCCGTGCCCAGAATGGAGTGGAGCAGGGCCACGTTCGCCGAGTGCTCCGGGAAGTACTTCACGGCGTAGTCGTGACAGAAGGTGAGGTGCTCGAGGAACGTGCCGTCGGCGTGCTCCATGGAGAAGTCGCACTCGTCTTCCATGAACTGGATGAGCCCGGCGTCGACCGCGGGCGTGGGGCGCTCGGCCTCGCTCGCCGCATAGGCCGCTTCGATCTCGGCGATGGCCGCGTCGCTCCAAAAAACGTCCTTGGCGAGCTTGTCGCGCATGAGCGTGCGCGGGAGCGTGCCCTCGAGCTGGCCGAAGATGGTGCGGCTCATGTCGAAGTCGTCCATGGCCGCCACACGCACGCGGCCCGCGTGATCGATGGCTCCGCCGGCCGCGAGGGCCGCCTTGCGCTGCAGGTTGAGCATGCCCTCGAGGCGCGGTTCGCCAGGCGCGGCGGACGAAGGCGCGGCGGACGAAGGCGTGGCGGACGAGGGCGCGGCGGAAGCGAGATCGGTCATGGGGCAGTCTCCAACGCTTGTTACGTGACACTCGTAATATTATTTGCCCAGCGCGTCAAGGCCTCGCCCTGCCGCTACCAGCCCGAGCTCGCACCGCCCCCGCCGAAGGAGCCGCCACCGCCGGAGTAGCCGCCACCGGAGGAAGAGCTGCTCCACGACGAGGTCGAGGACGAGGAGCCTCGATACGTTCCGGAAGAGCCGTAGCTGGAGCCGCCGCCGGGGCCGCCGAGCAGGCCGAGCACGACGACGGCCATGAGGGAGACGGCCATCACACCGCCGAGGCCCGGGGAAGGCGAGCCAGCGCTTGGCGGAGGCGCCTGCGTCTCGGGCCGCGGCACAAAATCCCGGGCAGCGGCGGGCAGCTCCCCCGGAGGCGTCGTGCGCCGGACGAGGGACATGACGACATGCTCGACGGCGGCGTCCCAGTCGCCGGCGCGGAGCAGGCTGCGCGCACCGTCGAGGATGCCCTGGGCCACGAGGTCCGGCACGACGGCCTCGAGCCCGTAGCCGACCTCGATGCGCATACGCCGGTCCCGCGCGGCGAAGGTCACGAGCAGGCCGTCGTCGCGCACGGCGCTACCACCGGCCCAGGCCTCGGCGACGCGAAGGGAGAAGTCCTCGATGGGCTCGAAGGCCGTCGAGTCGATGACGAGCACGGCGAGCTGCACGCCCGTGATGCTCCGGTGCTCGCGCAGCAGCGCGTCGAGGCGCTCCTCGGCGCTCGCCGAGACCTGGCCCGAGAGATCGGCGATCGGAGCGTCGATGGTCGGTGTCCAGCTCCAGAGCTCGCCGACTGGCGGCTCCGCGACCCTCGGCCCGGAGGCTCCAGGCGCACCCACGCCGGCCGACCCGGTGCCAGCGAAATCCGTCTCCTGAGCGCGCGACGACGGCGATAGGAGGAGGCCCAGCGCCAGCCAGGCGAGCGCACACCACCCCGCGGCTCTCCGGCTCACGGCGCCCCCGCTGCGGCGTCGGAGGTCGATGCGGCGTCGGAGGTCGATACGGCGTCGGAGGTCGGCACGGCGCCGGGAAGCCCTGCCCAGCCCGCGGCCCAGCCTCCGATCCGGCCGCGCGCCTCGCCGTTGTACGCGGCGGCCGCCTCGTCGTAGCGCCGGCGCTCGATGCGGACGCGGTTCTCGGCCCCCGCGAGCGCGGCGTCACGCTCGGCCTGTCGGTCCGCATCGGCCGGCACGTCGACGAAGCGCCGACGCACCGCGGCCTGCCGTTCGACGACGTTGGTCCACTGCGCCCGCGTGCGCTCCACCACCGTAAAAGCGTCCTCGAGCGTCCCCGCCTGCGCCGCGACGCGCACGATCAGGGCCATCGCCAGCGCCGCCAGCACGCCCAGCGCGATGCCCGCCCCGCGGGCGACGCGACGGCGCCTTTCCCCTCGTTCCTCCGCGGCACGGGTCTCGGCGGCACGACGGGCACGGAGCGCATCGAGCGCCGGCTCCACGTAGCGCGCCTCGATGCCCA
>JBCCAW010000353.1:0-6230 GCA_039814655.1 Myxococcota bacterium
CGGAGCCGCCGGTGCGGGCGATGTTGCGGTCGATGACCGCGAGGGCGGCCTGGGGGAGGTCCCGGCGTTCGTAGAGCGTGGCGAGGAGCCAGTCGCCTGCCACGCCGTGACGGCCGGAGAGCGGGGTGCGGAGCAGCTCGCGGAGCGCTTCGCCGGGGTCCGGGCTCGAGGCGAGGAGCTGGATGCGGGCGAGGCGCACGGCCGGGTCCCGGGGGCTGCGCTCCTCGGCCTGGGCCACGAAGCGCATGCGCTCGGCGCGGGTCTCGGCGACCTCGGAGGCATAAAGAAGGTGCGCCGGGCGCGGGTCGAGCTCGGCGGCGGCCTCGGCGAGCTCCCGGCCGCGGCTGCTCGCTTCGTCCTGGGCGCCGGACCAGAAGAGGAAGCGCGACAGGTCGTGGCGGAGCTCGGCGGCGCGGCGGCCGGTGTCGGTGGCGTCCACGAGCGCCTCGAGCTGCGCCAGCGGCGCGACGGGCACAGGCGGCAGGCTCGACGGGGTGGCCGGCGCGGGCGCGGCTTCGGTGGCGCCTTCGGCCATGTCCATCACGAGCGGATTACCGCGGGCATCGCCGACGCGGAGGGAGAAGCCCCAGTTGCCCTCGCCGGCGCAGACCTTGACGAGGATGCGGTTGGCGCCGGGGCGGGCGGCGACGCCGGCGCTGAAGCGCTCGTAGTCGTGGTTGCGGTAGGCGCCGTCGCTCAGCACCTCCTGGCCGTTGAACCAGACCTTGGCCGCGCCGGCCGCGCCGAACCAGAGCGTGAGGGGCTCGGCGCGGGGGCGCTCGACGAAGGTCTCTGCGTAGGCGCAGACGTTGACCCAGGGGCGGAGCGTCGCGTCGAAGCTCACGTAGCCGAAGGGGCTCAGCTCGGCGGGGTAGGGGCGCCAGGCGACCTCGCGCTCGCGGCCGTCGTAGCGGGCGTTCGCGTCGTAGGGCGCGTTCATGGTGGCCTCGGGGCCCATGACGCGATCGAGCCCGCTCTTGCCCTCGTTGTCGAAGGCGCCGGCGATGTGCCAGTCGGTGAGGTAGCCGAGGGAGGCGAAGGTCTCCTCGGCCGCCGGCGCCGGCCGCGTCGCCCGCTCGCCGAGACCCCGGAGCAGGGTGGCGTAGGCGCGAATGTGCGGAAGCAGGCGCCGGTTGGCCGCGGCGCGGGTGAGGGCCGCCTGCACGACGCCGGGAGACGCCTTGTCCCGGTGCCGTTCGAGCTCGAGAAGCGGCAGGATCGCGCGGCCGGCTTCCGGTGCGCGGGCCCCGTAGCGGGCGGCATCGCGTTCGAAGCCGCGCACGAGCGCGTCGTAGGGGTTGGCGCTTCGCTGCGCGTGAAGGGGCGTAGCGCCCACGAACGTCAGGACGAGGGCGAGCCGCACCAGCGTGGCGCGGCGAAGAGGCATGGACATCGCTAGCAACCTTGAAGGGACGACGCGCCTACGCGCCATGCCCCCGAGTGGGGAGACTAACACTTCGGTCGTGGGGAGGGCGGCGATGGGGGGCGTGATGGAGGTGGGACGCCGGGGAGGGGCGTGGTGTTCCCTTGGCGTCGCGGCTTCGTGCATCGAACCACTGGGCCAACCGCGTGGACGTGGGTCGTGGGGCGCGGACTGTCCGTTCGCCGGTTCCAGGTACGGCGTGAAGCACGTCGCGCCCGACCGCGGTCATGTGGTCGACGGTGCCCGGCCGGAGAGCACCGCCCGCCGGCGCCTCGCTGGCGGCCGCCTTCGCGTCGAGGCCGTCCGAACTCGCCTACAGGCGGGGTTCCACGTCGAAGACCCGGGTTGTTTTCGCGTGCCCCGACGGCCAACTCGCGTTCCCACCCGCGCGACTCGCCTCTGGGTCTTCCAGACTCGTCGGCCCCGCCTCGCGGCTTGTGTTCCCCGCCGATAATCTCTCGGTCCCCGGCGCGATGGACGCTTTCCCCGACGGCAGTCTCGAGTGCCCCGAAGTACGGACGTCTCCGGAGCAGGGGAACGCGACTCCCGAGCCGCGAGAGCCGTCCGCGAACGACGCTCCCGCGACTTGCGAGCCGGGGAGCCGATGGCGCGACGGCCCAGAGGCGAAAACAAACGGTCTTGCGCGAAACCGGGACGGCCCGGGGAAGCCGTACCAAGGACTGATCTCTGTGGCGCAACGCCATGCTGGCGCCCGGGGAAGCCGTACCAAGGACTGATCTCTGTGCGCGCAATGCTGGCGCCCGGGGAAGCCGTACCAAGGACTGATCTCTGTGCGCGCAAGGACTGATCTCTGTGCGTGGCGAGCGCTACCCGCGCCTTGCGGCCTCTTCGATGGGCCAAGGCCGGGGCACGAAGCGTTCCCGGCGCGGGTCGGCTTCCTCGAAGCTGCGCTCCTCGCCGCGGGTGAAAATCGGCGGCGCCGCTTCGGTGAGGATTTCCGCTAGCGGGATTGGCTCGCCCGGGTTCGGCTCGCCGGAGCACTCGACCTCGACGGCGCGCGAGTAGGTCCCCGGAAGGAAGCCCACGCCTTCCGGCGGGCGCACGCGGTGCCGCACCTCGAGCACGGCGACTTGGCCACCCGAGAGCGCCGCGAGCACGACCTGGGGGAACCAGGTCAGGCTTCGCGACGGGCTCGCGGCCACGTCGTCCACCGACCAGCCCGGGAAGTCGACGCGAAGCGCGCTCCAGATCGCGCCGGCGTCCCGGAGCGAGTGCAGCCGGTGGAAGAGGCGGCCGGCACCGTCCATCTCCGCGCCGAAGAAGAGCCCCGGGAACGGCGACTCGAAGTCCAGGAGCACCGGGAAGGGCCCGCCCCGCCAGTTGAAGGGTGCGCTCGATCCGACGACCCCGGCCGTGACCTCGTAGGGTGCGATGCCGCCCGTCGCGTCCTCCATCATCAGGCCGCCCGTGCCGTCGGGGCCGTTGCCGTCGGGCACGCCGCGACCTGGCCGCGAGCTCGTGCTCACGGTCGTGAACGAGTCGACCCGGGCGATGTACGTGTCTGCGGGGGTTCGGAAGGCGAAGTGGCGCTCCGCTCGGTCCATGGCGAAGACCTGAACCACGTTCTGACCCGGCGTGACGAAGTGCTCGAAGAGCGTCGTCACCGCCATGTTGGGCACGCCGCTCCCCGTGTGCTGAAAGGCGATGGAGCGGAGCCGGATGTAGTTGTTGCCGCGCCGGCAAACCTCCATCACCCGGGTGCCCATGTGTCCCACGTGGCTGTTCGACACCGTGCGCTCCCCAAGGTCGCAATCGTGCCAGCCTTCGCCTTCGGTCACGTCGAAGTCGAAGGCCTCGACGAACGCGCCACTGCTCTCCTTGAGCAAGGTGACGATCATCTGGCCGCCGCGCTTGCGCCAGGCGAGGGCGAACTCGTGCGTGACCGGGCTCGTGATGGAGAACGAGCGCGTGACGTGGAAGTCGTCCGCCCCCGGCAGCGTCGCCATGGCCGGGTCATCGAGGTTGCCAACGACCACGTCGCCGCCTGGCGCCTCGAAGGCGTGGTAGCCCTCGCCGACGCGCGGCCGGGCGCCCGGCAGGCACTCGGCGCTGGTTACGTTGCCCCCCATGAGCGGCGGCATCTGCGCCGTCGCCGGCGTGGCCATGGCCACCAGCGCGAGCGCCGTCAGAAGTTGCGTGATGGCCCGCGCCCTCGTGGACGCTTTCAGGTCCGTTTCGATCCTCATTTCGTGTCCCCTTCCCTTTTGAAGGAACGCCTCTCGCGCTCCCCTCACGACGGCGCGCATGCGCGCGCGCCCTCGCCTTGCTCTCCTCACGACGGTCACGCGCTCCACCGCGCGCCTGGAGGACGCGCGGGAGCGCCGCGGCTCAGGGCAGCCCGAAGACGCGCACGTTGCCGCCCGGCGTCAGGAAGCCGGAGAGATCCAGCACGGCGGCGTCGGCGTCCGGCGTCGTCAGGTAAAGGCGGACGGGCGCCGAAGGGTCCGTCGGCTCGTTCAGGTACACGATGCGGTCCCCCTCGCTCGTGAACGCGTAGTCGAGGCCGCTCACCGTGTGGTCGCCGATGATCGGGTTCGCCCCATCGGCCAGCCGGTAGCTCACGAGCTCGAACTCGACCGGTGTCGTGGTCGTGAAGCGCGCGGCGTACATGAGGTGCGTGTCGTCCGGATGCCAGCGGAGCGTCGCGTAGTTCTCGGCGGGGGGAAGCGTCGTGGTCGCCCCATCCGCGATGGCGATGATGAAGAGCGTCTCCGACCCCGCGAACTGCCGCTCGAGGGCAAAGCGCTGCCCATCGTTGGAGAGCACGGGGGTGCCGAGGATGCTGCTGGAGGGGGCGTCGTAGACCACCCGCGTGCCTTGGCCCTCCGGGCCGGTGACCAGCACCTGTCGCCTCATCGTGCTCGTCCGCAAGTAGAGGATGAACGCCGAGTCCCCGGTCCACTCCGCGAACCCGAGGGAGCTGGTCATGTCCGCGGTGGCCACGCGCGTGTTCTCCGCGCCGTCGCCCCGGACCGTGAAGAGCTCGTTGGCGGCACCGAGCACCCGGGCGCGGTAGAGCAGGCGGCTCCCGTCCGGGGCCCAGCTGAGCAGCGTGCTGAAGCCCGGCCCGCTCTGGAGCGGCGAGAGCGTGAAGAGGTTGCCCGTGACGGTCGCCGCGAAGACCTGGAACAAGCCGTCGGTGCTCTGGTCGGCCCAGTAGGCGACGCGGTCACCGCGGGGTGACCACGCGAGACGCACGACGTCGCCGCCGCGGGGCATGGGGCCGCTCAAGCGGCGGACCAGGCGCCGGTTTGGGCGTGCCAGGAAGAGCTCGTTGACGTCGTCGACGTTGTGGTCGGCGATGTACGCGAGGTGCCGGCCCGTAGGCGACCAGCGAACGCTGAAGGACGAAACGAAGCCGTTTTCCACCGGGCCTTCCGACACCTGCAGGACGCCGGTTCCGTTGGCCCGCACCGTGAAGAGCCTCCCGTCCCGGGAGGTCACGGCAACGCGCGACGAATCGGGGGCCCACGGCTCGTCGGGGATACCGGAGAGGCTCGTACCAGGCAGCACGACCTCCTCGAGCGCCGAGCCATCGGTGCGCGCGATGAAGAGGCGGTCGAGGACGCTGCCGGTGGTGCCGGTCCGAAAGACGACGTGGCGCCCGTCCGGCGAGAGGCGGAAAGACGAGGCCACATCCCAGCCCGGGGCGAGCGGGCCGTTCAGGCGGACGGGCTCGGACCCGTCGAAGCCCACGCGGTAGAGTTCGGCGCGCTGGTCGAGGTCCTTGTCGCCCCAGAAGAGCACGAAGTCGGGCGCGGGCGCGGGCTCGGGCTCTGGCTCGGGCGCGCCGCCGCCGCCCGTGCCGAGCCCTCCGCCGCCGCTGCCCCAGGATCCGCCGCCGTCGATCGAGGGCGTGTCGTGATGGAGCACGAAGGACACCTCGCCGCCGCCCGTTAGGCCGTCGCCGAAGTCCGCGCCCACCGCGAACGCGAGCTCGACGGTCCCCTCGGTTGCCGGCGCGGTGAACCAGGCCGCGGCACCATTCGCGTCCTGCACGTCGACGGCGGGGCCGCGCGTCTGGCGCCAGCGCGCGTCGACCTCGGCCAGCCGGCCGGTCTCGTCGGTCAGTAGCAGCCAGACCACGTCGCCCGGGTCGACCTCGCGCGGCGCCTGGATGGCTAGCTCCGGCGTCCGGGGCAAGAGCGCGCCATCGGCTACGCGGGCGCTCGGCGGCGCCACGGCCACCCGCTGCTCGGACGCCGGGAGCGTGATCCCCTCGGGCCCTTCGGCCGTCACGTCCCCGCACCCCGCCAACGCGCCGAACGCCAGCACCACGAGACCCTCGCGTACTCCCCTCATCACCACCTCCCGAGAGCACCGCTACCAAGGCTGGCTCAAGAAATCTACCTTAAACGGAAAAATCCTCGTACGTGGAATTTTTCGGCGTACGAGCACCATCACGTCGCCCGCTCCAAGGCGCCGCCGAGAGCGCCTAGGCTCGCCTCATGAGCCCCAACATCGAGCGCGTCGTGCGCGCGCCGCGCGGTACCGAGCTCAGCTGCCAGAGCTGGGCCGCCGAGGCGGCCATGCGCATGCTGATGAACAACCTCGACCCGGAGGTGGCCGAGGACCCGGCGAAGCTCGTCGTCTACGGCGGACGCGGTCGCGCCGCGCGGTCCTGGCCGGCCTACGACGCCATCGTGCGCACGCTGAAGCGCCTCGCGCCGGACGAGACGCTGCTCGTCCAGTCCGGCAAGCCCGTGGGCGTCGTGCGCACGCACGAGGACGCGCCGCGGGTGCTCATCGCCAACTCGAACCTCGTGCCCCACTGGGCAACGCAGGC
>JBCCAW010000669.1:0-3083 GCA_039814655.1 Myxococcota bacterium
AAGCGCGCTCCGGTGACGACGCCGCGCCGCTCTGCGGCGTCTCCCAACGCCAGCTCCCGGTCGGCCTCGGCCCAGGCCCGGGCGTAGCTGAGGCCGAGCACCAGAATCCCCGCGGCGGCGAGGGAGAGGCCTGCTCTCACGGAAAGTCCCGGCGCCGGAAGAGCGCCGCGGCGACGGCCATGAGCAGCGTCGCGTACGCCAGGGCATAGAGCACGCTCGTGAGCACATAGACGGCAGGGTCGTTCGTCGGGCTCGGAACGAGCGCCAGCCGGCCCGGGACGAAGAGGTGGAAGTTGGGCACGACGCGCGCGAGGCCGTGAAGCAGAGTCCGGAGCGCCTCGGGCAGGAGCGGCGACTCCATGGTGCCCATGCTCCCGGCTCCCCGGCCGATGAGCCACAGACCCAGCGTGAGCAGCCCCGTGAGAAAGGGCGTCGAGAAACTCGAGAAGAGGAGCGCGACGGAGGTGAGCACGAGCACCTCGCCGACGTTGAGCGCCAGCGCCCACAGCGTGGGGCCCACGGTCACGTCGCGGCCCGCGACGACCACGGCCGCGAGGGCGAGGGACCCGAGGGACCAGGGGACGAGAAAGAGCGTGGCGTCGCGGGAGAAGCGCAGGCCGAGGCCCAGGACGGCGAGCAGCACGCCGGCCACCAGCAGGAGGCCCCCGAGACCCTCACCTCGCTCCCAGGCCGGCTGCGCCGCCATGACCAGGAGCTGAAGCGCGCCCATGGTGGCCACGAAGACCGCGCCGGTCGCCGTGATGCCAAAGAGCTTCCCCACGAGGAACTCCCAGCGCCGGACGGGTTTGGGCAGGATCACGTAGAGGGTCTTGCGCTCGATCTCCTTATAGAGCAGCGACGAGCCGAGAAAGACAGCCACGGCCACGCTGAAGAGCGAGATGGAGGCGAGGCCGATGTCCTCGATGATCCGCGCCTCTTGCTCCAGGGAGAGCTCGCCGAGAGCCATCGTGAAGAGCAATACGGCCGACGCGACGGCCACCACGCCGAGCAGCACCCGGTCCCGTACCGCCTCCCGGAAGGTGTTGAGGGCAAGCGCGATGATGCGGCTCATGGCGTCGCCTCCACGTCTTGAGGCGAAAGAAAGAGACCGCGCCCCGCTGCGAAATGGCCCAGGCCGTGGGCCTGCGCCGCGAAGAGCGCCAGCGCGCAGGCCCAAGCCACGGCTGTGGTGACACCGCGGCCGCCGCGGCGCGCGAGGGCCGCGGAGACCCCTTCGGCGAGGGTCAGCGCGAGCGCCGCGGCGCCACCGGCGTAGGCGAGCACGGCCGGAGAACGGGAGAGCGTGGCCCGGAGCTGCGCGTAGAGGCCCAGGCCGTCCTCGGTGACGACGGCCAGCGAGGTGAGCCCCGCCGCGAAGGCGAGCGAGAGGACCCCCGTGAGCGCGAGGAGACGCCCATGGCCGGGTTTTCGCGGCAGCACTTCGCCGCGCCGCTGCGCGAGCGCGAGGGCGAGCAAGGGCAGCACGACGGCCAAAGCTCCGATGAGCAGCCACCCTGCCCGCGGCGCGCCCGCCAAAAAGGCATCGCGGCCCCGTGCCGCCCGCATCATCGCGAGTGCGTGAAAGGCGGAAAAGAGGCCGAGGGCTAGCAGCCCCAGCCAGCTCGCTCGACCTCCGGTGGTCCCGTCGCTCGGATCTTGACCGCTCACGGCGCCGGAGCGTAGCGCCGGAGCCCAACGCGCCCAAGTGGCACGCGCGCCGCGGGCCCCGGGGATCTGCTACACCCGGCGAGTGAAGGCCCGGCGCTACGAAGGCCGCGGAGAGAGCTTCGCGCTCGTCGTGAATCCGCAGGCGGGCGCTGGGCGCGCAGGCCGGCTGCTGCCGGCGCTCGAGGCCGCGCTGCGGGGGGCCGGCGCCGACTTCACACGCTTCACCACCGAGGGCCCCGGACACGCCACGGAGCTCACGCGGCAAGCGCTTCGTGACGGCGCCTCCGGCGTGGCCGTGGTGGGAGGCGACGGGACGCTTGGAGAAGCGCTCAACGGCTTCTTTCTCTCGAGCGGCGCGCCCATCGCAGCGGGGCGCTGGCTCGGGCCTCTGCCCGCGGGAACCGGCGGAGACTTTCGTCGCAGCCTCGGCATGGAGGCCAGAGCGCCTGCGGATCTGGTGCGGAGGCTCTTGCTCAGCGAGCCCCGGCCCATCGACTGCGGCTGGGTCGAGTTCGTCGATGCGGCGGGGCTGCCGAGTGAGCGCGCGTTTCTCAACATTGCGTCCTTTGGCCTCGCCGGCATGGTGGACGAAGCCATCGCGACGGGCCCGAAGTATCTCGGCGGCCGGGCCGCCTACTTCCTGGCGTCCGTGCAGGCCAAGGCGCGCTACGGCGCGAACCGGCGCGTGCGTCTGCGCCTGGACGGGCGAACGGAGGAGCACCACGTGCTCAACCTCGCCGTGGCCAACGGCCGCTACTTCGGCGGAGGGATGCACATCGCCCCGGACGCCCGCCTCGACGACGGCCTCCTGGACGTGGTCTCCATCGAGCGCGAGGGCTGGCTCGGCCCCCTCGCCCTCAGCGCCGGGCTCTACGGCGCCGGAGTGCTTGGACGGCCCGGCGTACGCCACGGCCGCGGGCGCTCCGTGAGCGCCGAGGCGCTCCCCGGCGAGCCGCCGGTCCTCCTCGACATCGATGGCGAAGCGCCGGGACGGCTCCCGGCGCGCTTCGACGTCCGCCCCGGTGCGCTCGCGCTGCGGTGAGGCGCTGCGGTGAGGCGCGACGTTGAGACGCGACGGTGCGAGGCGAGGGCGTGAGGCGATGGAGGTGACCCGCGACGGGAAGCGCATGCGCCCGCGACCGGGCCGGATGCGGGAGCGAGCGCTGGCGGCCCTCGCGGGAGCGATGGTCGCCGGGAGCGTCGTGCCCACGCTCTCCCCGGCGCTGGCGCTGCTCGCCTGGCTGCCCTTCCGGGTGGCGCTGGACGCCGGCGCGCCCAGCGCGCGGCGAGGCTTCGTGCTCGGCACGCTGGCCGGCGCCACGTGCAACGGCCTCGCGCTCCACTGGGTGGTGGGCACGCTCGAGGCCTTCGGCGGTTTTCCGACGGTGGCGTCCGTGCCCACGGCCGCGCTCCTC
>JBCCAW010000721.1:0-2607 GCA_039814655.1 Myxococcota bacterium
CGCCCTCGCTCCACGACGACCGAATCCGGTCCATGCCCGACGGTCAGCTCTACGCGACCATTACGAACGGCATTCGCGCGATGCCCGGGTACTCGCATAGCGTCCCCCAGGACGACCGCTGGGCCATCGTGACCTACGTCCGAGCGCTTCAGCTCAGCCAGCTTTCCCTGCAGGCCCAGAACGGTGCCGCGGGCACGGAGGACGCGGAATGAGCGCCGCCAAGAAGAGCTCGGCTACCCCGAGCTACCGCATCGAAGAGGGCCACGGCGTGTGGCCGAACCTCTGGAAGTTTTCCGGGCTGCTGGCTCTCATCGGCGGCGCCATCAGCGCCTTCGGCTTCGTGTCGAACCCCGAGCGCTTCGGCTACTCCTACCTCTTCGGGTTCTTCGTCGTCTGCACGCTGGTCTTCGGAGGTCTTTTCCTGACCATCGCGCTGCAGATGACCTCCGGCAAGTGGGGCACGACGTCGCGGCGGATCCCCGAGATGGTCATCGCCTGCGCGCCGGTGCTGCTGGTGCTCTTCCTCCCCTTCGCCGCCGGCGTCGCGACGCACACCTTCGTGAACTACCACGAGTGGCAGGATGCCGAAGCGCATGGCGCGCACGGCGACGGTCACGGTGACGACGAAGCGCACGGCGACGAGCACGGCGACAACGAAGCGCACGGCGACGAGCACTCGAGCCTCTTCGAAGCCAGCGTGGCCCGCGCCGACACAGGCGATGACCACGGCGACGGCGAGGCCCACGCGCATACGCCGCAGGAGATCGCTCTCCACCACAAGGTGATTGAGGGCAAGACCGGGTTCCTGAACACCCCCGGCTGGCTCTTTCGCGGATTCCTCTTCATCGTCATTTGGATCGTCATCGGCGCCATCTACTTCCGCCAGAGCCGGAAGCAGGACGACATGCTCGATGACCGCCAGGGGCGCATCGATATCACGGCGAAGCTGAAGTACTACGCGCCCGTCGCCGCCATTTTCTTCTTCCTCTCGCTCACCTACGCGGCCTTCGACTGGCTCATGAGCATGGAGGCGGCCTGGTACTCCACCATCTTCGGCGTGATCATCTTCGGCGGGTCGGCGATGACGATCTTCGCCTTCTGCATCCTCGTCGGCGTGCCGCTTCACAAGCACGGCGTGCTGGGCAACGCGATCAACGTCGAGCACTTCCATGACCTCGGGAAGCTGATGTTCGGCTTCATGTGCTTCTGGACGTACACGAGCTTCAGCCAGTGGATGCTCATCTGGTACGCCGGCATCCCCGAGGAGGCGACCTTCTTCGAGAAGCGCTGGACCGAGGGATGGCAGTTCTGGAGCGTGATGCTGCCCATCGGCCACTTCGCGCTGCCCTTCTTCTTCCTGATCAGCCGTCTCGTGAAGCGGCGTCTGCAGATGCTCTGGTTCGGCGCGCTCTGGCTCGTGATCATGCACTGCGCGGACATCTACTGGTACGTGATGCCGCAGTACGCGGGCGGTTTTGGCCTCGACTTCACGGACATCGGCGCGCTGCTCTTCTGCGGCGGGACGTTCATGACGGCGTTCTTCCTCCTGATGAAGCGCCTCCCCCTCATCCCCGTGGGCGACCCGATCCTCGAGCGCTCGCTTCACCATCATCAGACGCACTGAGGAACCGACGTGGCCAAGGAAAAGCACGCTGAGCCGGACCTCGAGCTGGGCTTCGATGACAGCCCGCCGCAGTCGAACATCATCCTCATCACGGGCGTGCTCAGCGCGTTGACGCTGGTCTTGTTCGTGCCTCTCTTCGACAGCTACTTCCAGGCGGTCACGGAGGCGGAGCTCGAGGAGAAGGTCTACACCGCCGGGACCGAGCAGTATCAGGAGCTTCGCGCCGAGCACGAGCGGCAGCTCTCGGAGGCGCCCATCACCATCGACGCCGCCAAGCGTGAGGTCACCGGGCGGGGCCGAGCCAACGGTCCCGTGCGGCCGCGCCGCAACGACGCGCTCGGAGGATCCGCGGAGGACGCCGTGGCGGCGCTCGGTGCCGTCGAGGGCTGGAACGGCCACACGGACGGTCGCGGGGCTGCGCGTCGCGAAGCCGCCGAAGCGGCGCTGCGGAGCCGCCTCGCCCGCGAGCAGGCGGCCCTCGAAGCGCGGCGGGCGGCCGAGGCCGCCGCTGCCGAGGCGGCGAACTGAGGCGCTGAGCCGAGGCTGGCGCCTGCTTTGGGGTCCCCGTCCTCGGAGCGTGCCCCTATCTTCCCGAAGGCCGATGACGACGCGACCCATGCACCTGGCGGTTCCCCTCGCTGCGGCGGCGATCACCCTCCAGGTGATGCTCGCCCTGGCGTCGCCGGTGCGCGCACAGCGGGGCCTCAGCCAGAGTGACTCGGCCCAGATCGTGCGCGAGGCGCCCTTCCTCGACCGCATCGATGTAGAGGAGAAGCTCGAGCAGCAGCTCCCCCTCGACCTCCGTTTCCGCGACCACACCGGCGCCGAGGTGACCCTTTCCGACTACTTCGACGGCGAGCGGCCGGTCCTGCTGAACTTCGCGTACCACTCCTGCCCCACGCTCTGTTCCTTCGTGCTCGACGCGACGGTCAACGTCGTGAAGGAGCTCGAGTGGACCGCGGGCGACGAGTTCGAGATGGTCA
>JBCCAW010000533.1:0-4200 GCA_039814655.1 Myxococcota bacterium
ACTGCGGCTGGTCTTCGCGAGCGCGCTGCTGCCCCTCTGCCTGGGCGACTTCAGCCAAGTGCGCGTGAGCATCAACGGCACCGAGGAGCTGATGGGTTGCGTGCCCGCGGAGTTCTCCATTCCCAAGACCAGGTCCGGGGGCGGCGCGTCGCGGTTGGCTTTGTATTCGGGAAACCGATCGCGTCGCACGGAGCGGCCTCGGGCGTCCACGGCCACGCAGATGCGCGTGGGCTTTCGCTCCTCGAAGAGCTTCATCAGCATGCTCACCACGCCGCGCACCGCGTGGGTGGGCTCACCCCGACTCGACGAAAGGGGCGGAAGCGCGTGGTACGCACGAAAAATGTAGCCGCTAATGTCGATGATGTGGACCGATTCGGGGTCTGCAGGAGCGGGCAACTGGGTGGACTCAGCCATCGCCGGAGGCTCGGACCGCCGCGCAGCCATGTCAATCATCGTCGGCTGCGAGCGCCCGATCGCACCGGCCCCTGCGGCAAACGGGGCTACGGTCCGAACTGAGTGTAATTTTTCAGCGACGAAACGCCCCAAAAACCCTCGTTTGGGGGTCTTTATCGCCAATAGGCGAAACTAAAGTAACGTCGCCCCCCTTGGCCTCGATGGCGGTGCCGGTACCCTTTGGCACATGGGTACCGGATCTTGGCGCCTCCTGGCTGCACTCCTAGTCAGCACGGGCCTGCTTGCCTGTGATGGCACCATTGATGCCCCGGGCGGCGGGACGCCCCTTGAACCGCCGGTCATCGGCGGCGGCGACGACCCGCCGCTCTGCGAGGGCGCCGCGTGCGAGGACGTGCCCGAGGAGCCCGTCGCCACGTCACGCATCCCGCGACTCACCCACACGCAATGGGAAAAGACGGTTCGCGACCTCTTCCGGCTCGACGCGATCACCGGCCTCGCCCGCGATTTCGACCCGGACGCTCCCGCCGGATCGTTTTCGACCAACGAAGGGCGCCTCGTGATGAGTGCTGGCCTATGGCAGGACTATCAGCGAGCGGCGGAGCAGGTCGCGGCCATGATGACGGCGCCGGACCAAATCGCCCGCTGGGCCCCCGGCGGCTCGATTCAGCGCGACTCGCTCGTCGCCGAGTTCGCTCCGCGGGCGTACCGCCATCCCCTGACGCGGGACCAGTCCGAGCGCCTTTCCACCCTCTTCGACGAAGGGGCGCGCCTCTACCCGGAACTTGAACCGTCCATCGCCGGCGGCCGCGTCGTCCTCGAAGCGATTCTGCAGGCGCCCCGATTTGTATACCGCGTCGAGGAGAGCCTGGACGGCGGCGATACCACCGAACTCGACCAGTACGAACTGGCGTCCCGTCTTTCCTACCTCCTCTGGGGGTCCATGCCAGACGACGCGCTCTTTGCCGCGGCCGAGGCCGGCGAGCTCGATGAAAACGGCCTCCGCTTTCACGCCGGTCGACTCTACGACGATCCGCGCTCATCGGACATGTTCGAAGCGTTCCACCTCGAGCACTTCGACATGAGCACGTGGGCCGATGTGAACAAAGAGACGGAAGTCTTCCCCGATTGGCGCGAAGGCCTCGGCGACGACATGTTCGCCGCCACCCAGGCCTTCCTCGACAACATCGTTCGTTCAAACGGCACCCTTCGGGACATGCTGCTGAGCCGACGCGCCTTCGTGAACGAAGACCTCGCCCGCGTGTACGGCATCGAAGGCATCTCCGGCGACGACCTACGGGAAGTCACGCTGCCTGAATCGCGCGCTGGCATTCTGACGCGCCTCAGCTTCCTGACCTATTGGTCAGCCCTGCGAACACCGGACCCGATTCACCGCGGTCTCTTCGTGAACACAAACATCCTCTGCCGCGAGGTCCCGCCTGCACCGGACATCACGGACCTCGACCTAAACTTCACGGGCGCGACGAACCGCGAGCGCGTCGCCAGCGTCACCCATGAAGGTTCGTGTGCGAGCTGCCACCTCACGATGATCAACCCACCGGGCTTCGCGCTCGAGTCCTTCGACGCTATCGGCGCCGAGCAGCTCGTCGAAAACGGCGTACCCGTAGACACGCTGACGACCTTCGGCTTTGAAGACGGCTCGCAGGCCACCGTAGATGGTGGTGTTGAGCTCAGTGAGGCCGTGGCGGAGAACCCCGCTGCCCATCGTTGCTACGCCTCGAACCTCCTCGAGTTCGCCTTCGGGCGGCCCGTCGCAGGCGGCGACGCCCCCCTGATCTTCCGCATGGCGGAAGGCTCGCGCACCGGTGGCTTTACCGTGCGTGACCTGATTGTCGAACTTGTGACGAGCCGCACCTTCCGGCTCCGCACGAACCAGGAAGGAGCATCCGAATGAGCAAACTCTCCCGACGCCGCTTTCTCGCCGGTGCTGCCGGCTGCACCGTCGCCCTTCCCTTGCTCGAGAGCGTCGAGTTTAGCGGCGCCGCCAAGGCGAATGACGACTCGCCCGTCTACACCGCCTTCTTCAAGCAGGGCAACGGCGTTCAACAGTCGCTCGGCGATGAGCCAGAGCGCTTCTGGCCCTCGGCCACGGGCGCGCTGACCCGCGACATTCTCTCCGGCCGTGACAGCGGCCGCGCCGTCAGCGAGCTCGCCGACTTCGCGGACCAGTTGCTCATCGTCTCGGGCCTGAATCAGGACTACCAAGGCCGCGGTTGCGGTCACGCCGCCGGCCTCGCTTGCCTACTTACGGCGCACGAACTCGTGGAGGGCGGTCCAGACACGCGCGCGAACGGCGAGTCGGTCGACTGGTTCATCGGCACGCGCTGCAATCCCGACGGCGTCGAGCCGCTTAACCTCGTGAGCGGCCGCGCGAGCGGCAACTACGTGACGGGCAACGCATCCTACAGCGGTCCCAGACAGGTCCGACCGCAGCGCAACAACCCCATCGCCCTCTACCGCGACCTCTTCGGCGATGGCGAGGAGGAATTCAATAGCCTCACCGCCGAGCGCCAGCAGAGCGTCAACGACCTCGTTCGCGCCGAGCTGACGGACCTCATGGGCTCCGCTGCCTTGAGCAGCGCCGACCGCGTGCGCCTCGACCAGCACTTCTCCTTCATCCGCGACCTCGAAGTTCGCATGGCGTGTGGCTTCGACGACGTCTCATATCTCGAAGCGGTGCGCGACCAGGCCGAAGCCAACGACAACCGCGAAGACGTGATGCGCATGCTGATGGACATCACGGCCCTCTCCTTTGCCTGCGATCTCAACCGCGTCGCCGTGCTTCAAATGGGCTCGGGCAACGACGGCACCCGCTACTTCGTCAACGGCTCGTACCAGAACCGCTTTCACCGCATCTCGCACCGCGTCGACAGCGACGGATCGGACGGGCCGGCCATTCCCAACGCCGACCTCCTCCACCACGAGATCGACCGCCTGCACGCACGTATCTTCCGCCACTTCCTCGAGCGTCTCTCGCTCTACAGCGGCCCCAGCGGCGGCTCACTGCTCAACGACTGCATGGCCTGCTGGACGAACGACCTCTCAAACGGTCCGCCGCATGGCCGCAACAACATGCCCTTCGTCATCGCCGGCAGCGGCGGCGGCTTCCTCCGCCAAGGCCAGTACCTCGATATGGGCGGCCAGACGCACAACAAGCTCTGGAACACCTTCATCAGCGCCCACGGCATTCGCGAAGGCGGCGACTACTACGGCAGCTTCGGCAAGGCCGGCCTCGACGGCGGAATCCTCAACGCACTGATCGCTTAGTCCTCGCAGAGTCGCACTCTACGCGGCACCTCCGCTGTATACTCGCGGCGGATGGGATGGCTGCCTTTGCGATTTTCCGTGCTCTGGGCCGTATGTTTAGGGTGCGGCCCAACGCTGCGCGCGCATGAAACGCCGGCAAGCGAGCGCAGCGAGTCGCGTCCATGCCAGCTCTGTGTGCCCGCGGGGGCTTTGACACTCCGCCCGCCGGCGAGGTGAACTAGGTTGACCAGCCGAACGCAGACGACTGCAGCCCCAGCCGAACGTGTTCCGCCTTGAGAAACGCTTCGCGCGACGTGGACAACTTTTACGCGCCTACGTCTGTCTCCATAGGCCAGGGTCACCTGAGCTCACCTCCGCGTCCTACCGCCGTGTCGAAGACACGAGGTTCCGAAACCTATTCGCCGAGCCCAGAAGGTGGCTGGCCGTATCAAAGCAACGCAGGCAACCGGGGCCCCGGCGCCGAAGGCGCCGGCATGGACCGGGAGCGCAGCGAGTCGCGTC
>JBCCAW010000349.1:0-6299 GCA_039814655.1 Myxococcota bacterium
AACGTCGCGGCGAGCGCGGCGCCGAAGCGCGCCGGGCCCGGCCAGAGGCTCTGCGCGCCCGCAAATCGAAGCAGGTGCCGGAGGTAGCGAAGGGAACGCGGCCCTTCTCCAAGCGCGGCCCAGGCCGCCGCGGCCCAGCCCGTCGGCACGAGCCGGGCCCTGGGCTCACCGACCTGGTCCGGCGGCTCCAAGAAGGCCTGCGCCCCGCCCGCCGTCTCGACGACGACGGCCTCGCGTTCGGCCCGGCGGAGCAGCTCGCGGGCCCGGGACTCGCGCGCCTCGTCGCCATTGCCGAGCGCTCCGGGAGCGGCCAGCGCGAGCGCGGCCAACGCGGTGAGCGGCGAACCGGGCGAGAGCGCCGCCGCGGCGCCATCGAGGCGCCGCTCGAGCGCGTTCACGAGGCTCTCCCGGTCCGCCCGAAGCGCGGGTCGGCCCGTGCCCGTGAGAGCGAGGGGAAGGAGCAGCATGGACGCCTGCTGCACGGTGCTGGGCGCCCGGGCCAAGTCCGGCGGCGCCTCGCCGGCGCCAAGGGGCGCCGCGAGGGCGACGAGCGCGCGACCAAGCACCTCATCCGAGACCGTCCCGTCGCCCCAGGACGCACCCACGGCCAGCGCGAGCTCGCTCGCATTGCGCCCGACGCGCCTCGCGGCGTTCGCATCGCTGGCGCCGAGCACGCGCAAGACCGCGGCGCGCTCCGCCGGCTCGGCTTCTTCGCCGGCCAGGCGCTTCAGGAACGCGGCCGCCACGGGCGTGGATGCGGCGGCACGCGAGGGGCCGAAGAGCCGCGCACCCGAGAGCACGCGCAAGGTGGCGGGGCCACGCGCCTCGGCGCCCCGGGGAACCTCGAGGCGCAGCGGCCGCCCGGGCTCGAGGAGCGCCTGCTGGGCGACGCGCACGAGCCGCGCCTCCGCGTCGGCGCGGAGGGGTCGGCGGACCGCGTCCAGGGGGCCCTCGTCCCGGGGGCGCGAGGCCCGCACCACGAGGGCGCCCACGCCGGCCTCGGTCACGCGCACGTCGACGACGACCGTCGCCGCGTCGAGGGGCGGCACGGTCAAGGGCGCCGCATCGCCGCTCTCGATGGTGAGGCCTTCGGCTTCGACGCGCACCTGCACCGGGAGCGGGGCGTCCGTCCGGTTTTGAACCCGCACGGGCAGCCGGATGCGGTCACCGACGGTGGCAAAGGGCGGCACGGGCGCGTCAACGGTCGCCGCCTGGTCGACCTCGAGCTCCACGCGGCCACGGCTGACCCAGCCGCTCGCGTTCCAGGCGACGGCTTCGACGCGATAGGTGGTGAGCGCGTCGGCGAGGGGCATGCGCAGCGAGGCCGCGCGTCCGTCGAAGGACGTGACCGGGGCCACGAAGAGCGTCGCTGGAAAGTCCTCGCGGATGACCGTGGAGAGCGCCGCGAAGGTCGGCGGCGCGGGCGGCGGGGGCGCCGGCGCATCACGGGGAGGTTCACGTCGGCCCTCTTCGGCCACGTCGTCGAAGTCGCCGGCGACCTCGTCGGGAGCCGGCTCGGACACGCTCGGAGCCGACGCCGCGACACGGCCGCGCTCGATGGTGCCGGCGCCGCGGCCGTAGCCGCCCCCGCCGGTCCCCGTGCCGGCGATGCCGAGGCCACCGAGGCCCATGGACTCGTCGGCCTCGGTCTCCCGCGCGCCGAGCACCGAGCGCTCGCGCTCTTCACTCGCGGCCAGGCCCACGGTGCCGTAGGCGCGCTGCATGCGCGCGAGGGTCCCGGGCCCGGGCGCGAGCGTGCTGAGACGACGCATGAGCGCGTCTTCGCCGCTGCCCACCGCATAGGGCGTGCCCTCCGGGACGAGGCGCGCGAAAGGGTCGCGCACGTCGTCGGCGGTGCCAAAGCGCCGGTCGCCTCCAGCGCTGGCGAGCTCGTAGCCCGCGGCCTGCTCGCTGATGAGCACGCGCGGCGCACTCGCCCGCCGGAGCGCGAAGGGCGTACCCCAGGGGTCCACGAGGTCCGCAGGGCGCAGGGCGCCGAGCTGGACGAGCCGGGAAAGCCAGCGCTCCGGTGGCTGGCCCTGAAGCGCCCGCGCGGCGTTGGCGTCGTCCGGGTTCGTCAGCGCCGCGAGGGCCACGAGCAGCTTCACGAGGCGGGCCCGTGCGATGCGCCCGGCGACGCGCGGGAGCGTGAAGCTCGGGTCTTCGGATTGGAGCATGGCGAGCGTGAGGCGCCCTTCGCCCAAGGTGCGCGTCATGCCCGCCGGCAGGAGTTCGCGGGCGACGAGGCGGGCCACGACGTCCGGATGAAAGCGCGCGCCGCGAATCATCTCCGCGCGGAGCGGGTCCGTGGGCGCGAGGCTCCGGAGCACGTTCTCCAGGGCCATCATGGGCGTGGCGATGCCCCGGCGGCGAAAGGTCTCCCGCTGCTGCGTCGCGTCCCGGAGCATGGCCACGCCGGCGGGCGACTCGCCACCCCAGAGCGGCGGCGTGAGCGGCGGCGTGCGCGCGCTCGGGCGCAGAGGGCCGAGCGATGCGGCGAGAGCCGCGCGCAGAAGCGCGTCGTCCGACGCATCGGGGGACGCGAGCGCCTCTTGCACGGCCCCGCCGAGCCAGCCGAGCCGGTAATCCAGCTCGCCACCGTGAGCGGCGAGATCCCGGGACACGAGGGCGAACCACGCCGGCCCGGGCTCGCGGCTGGCCCGGAGCGTGAGCTCCGCCTCTTCCTGGATGCGGTAGCGCGGCCGGTCCGTACGGAGCGTGAGGCCGAAGGCCTCGGCCGGCCGCACGAGCACCGCCGCGTCGGCACCGACGCCGAGGGCCACGGCGCCCGGCTGGTCGAAGGGCGCCTCGGCGTTTGCCGGGAGCACGGGCCGCGCACGCACGCGGACGAGACCCGTCACGCCGGGCGGCAGCGTCAGCTCGGCGTTCGGCCCGCGCGTGACGGCGTGGGCGAGCGGGCGCCCGTCGGCGAGAAGGGACACGAGCACGGGCAGGGACCGCGCCTCCGGATGCCGCGCAAGCGCGACGTCCACAGCCCCCCCGGGCGCGACGATGGCCGCTCGAGCGCGCGGGCGAACGCGCGCTCGAGGCGCGACGGGTACGCAGACGCGCGCGAAGGTCGACACGCGCTCAGGCACCTTCACCTCGACCTCGAGGCGCACCGAGGCGGCGCCGGGACAGTCGCGAATGGCCGCCGCTATGCCGCCCGGGAGCGGCACCGGGAGCCGGGCGAAGCCCTGCGCATCCGTCGTCAACGCGCCTTGCCGCGCCAGGACGCCGGGGCCCCGCACCACGAGCGACGTGCCGGCCGGCGCGGGCTCTCCGCGGGGGTCGGTCACGGCCAGATACACCTCGCTCGGGACCTCGGGAACGAGCGCGCCACCCTCCGGCTGCGCTTCCACCTGATGGTCGACGCGCGCGACGGTGTAGCGGCCGGCGGCGCGAAGCGCGCCGTAGCTCTGATGCCGGGCGTTCACGGTGACCAGGACGGGCTGCACGTCGCCCGCCACGAAAGTCGGCGCGTCGAAGGTCGCCACGACGCGCCCCTCGGCGTCGGTGGTGGCCTGGCGTGTGTTCCCGGCGTGCGTGAGCTCGACGCGGGCCCCTCGCACCGGCGTGCCGCTGGGCGTGCTGACGCGGACGAGGGCCCGAACGGAGGCGCCGGGACGCACCACGGCCGGCTCGACGCGCACGCTCACGGCCAGACGCTCGACGGTACGCCGGCCTACCTGGAAGGGCTGGTCGACCTGAAGCGCCGGGAGACCGTCCGTGCCCCGGACGCTCAGCGTGTAGGTGCCTTCGGCGAGGCCTTCCGGCAGCGGGACGGCCAGCATCACGGCGCCGCTCGCGTCGGTACGGTCCGTGGATTCGTGCACGGGGCCGCCGGGGCCGCGGAGGTTGACGCGAAGCACCCCGGCCACGGGCACGCCGTCCGCGCGGCGCAGGCGGCGCAGGAGCGCATGTAGGGTCTCGCCGGGCTCGTAGCGGCGCCGGTCGAGGAGCACCTCGATGCGCTCGGCGGGTTCGAGGCGGACGGGGAAGAGGAAGCGCCGGGTCTCGCCCCCTTCGGGACCCACGCGCAGCGAGGCGCGCACGGCCCCCAGGTCGCCGCGCGCGGGCACCGGCAGCGCGAGGGTGAAGCGGCCTTCGCGGTCGGCGCGGGCCTCGGCGCGGCTGACGGACCGCCACTGCTCGGGGCCCGGGACGCGCTGCTGGAGCTCGGCGGTGATCTGCGCCCGGGGGAGCGGACGGAGGTCCAGCAGCCCCTCGACCGCATAGGCCGTGCCGACGTAGCGCAGCGCGCCGCCAGGCCGGCCCACGTTTCCACCGCTGAGCGTGAGCTCGACGCCTGTGGGCGCGGCCGTGGCGGCGGAGGGAGCCACGAAGGCAAAGGCGAAGGCGAGAGCCGAGAGTCGAACGATGCGAGAGGTTGCGGTCATCTCATGGTCCTCACGGGGCGCCGGGGACGCGACGCTTGCAGCCGGGCCGATCGTGGCCCTTTCGCGACGCGGCGCGCGGGAGTGGTACGCGCCCGGGGCCGCCGGCCTTGGCCGCGTGCGTTCGCGCAAGGTGCGAAAGGGGGCAAAAGGAGCCTCACGATGGCGCACTCTAACGTAACGCGTACGAAACGAAGTTAGCCCGAAGGTCGAGCGCCCCGCACGGACGAAGGCGACGGATTTCCCCAACATGTCCGCCGTTTAGCTTGACGCGGCGCGTCGTTGACGACCCCTCCGCTGAGTGGGAGAGAATTCACCCTGGGTACCATCATCCGAGAACAGCGGAAACCCCGCATCGGAAGGGGGCACGCGTGACAGAGCACGACGGCTATAAGTTCTTCAAGGTGATCCAGACCTATCTGGACACCGCCGCCGAGAAGGTCGGTCTCCCCATGCATCTCCGGGAGATGCTCGCTCAGCCCAAGAACGAGCTGATCGTGAACTTCCCGGTGCGCATGGATGACGGGCGGATGCAGCTCTTCAAGGGCTACCGCATCCAGCACAACAACCTGCTCGGGCCCTACAAGGGCGGCCTTCGCTTTCACCCGGAGGTAAGCCTCGACGACTTCAAGGCGCTGGCCACGATGATGACGTGGAAGTGCTCGCTGATGGGCATCCCCTTCGGCGGTGCGAAGGGCGGCGTGAAGTGCAACCCCTGGGAGCTGAGCCCCGACGAGCTCATGCGCGTGGCCCGGCGCTTCACGCACTCGCTGGGCAACAACATCGGCCCGCACTTCGACATCCCGGCGCCGGACGTGGGCACCAACGCCCAGGTCATGGTGTGGATCATGGACACGTACATGAACTCGGTGGACCACGCCTCGAAGAACGCGCAGCGGGCGGTGGTCACGGGCAAGACGGTGACCTGCGGCGGCAGCTACGGCCGGGCCCAGGCAACGAGCCAGGGCGTCGTGCACTGCATCACCGAGTGGGCGAAGGACAACCGCTTCGACCTCGAAGGCAAGACCGCCATCGTGCAGGGCTTCGGCAACGTGGGCTCGAACGCGGCGCTCATCCTGGGCAAGCTCGGCGTGAGCACGGTCGCCGTTGGCGACCACACCGGGTACCTCCGCACGACCGAGGGCTTCAACCCGCACAAGCTGCGCGAGCACGTGCGTCGCCGCGGCGGCGTCGAAGGCTACGAGGGCGGCGAGGCCATCAGCCGCGACGACTTCTTCGCCCAGGAGGCGGACATCTTCATCCCCGCCGCCATCGAGAACCAGGTGGGCGAGAAGGAGGCGAGCGCGCTCCAGGTGAAGCTCATCGCCGAGGGTGCCAACGGGCCTCTCAACCCCGACGGCGAGGCCATCGTGGCCGATCGCGGCATCGATGTGATCCCCGATCTCCTGGCCAACAGCGGCGGCGTTACCGTGAGCTACTACGAGTGGGTCCAGAATCTCCGCTCGGAGACCTGGGAGCTCGACGAGGTCAACGGGCGCCTCGAGCGCACCATGAAGTCCCGCTACCAGCGCGTGCAGCAGTACGCGCGGGAGCACGGTCTTTCGCTGCGCATCGCGTCCTACGCCATCGCCCTCGACAACATCGGGCAGGCGTTTAAGGAGCGCGGCATCTTCCCCTGAGCGCCGGGTCCTCGGAACCGACGCGTAGGCTCGCCACGACGACCGTGGGCCCAGCCCCACGGTCGCTTGGGCGCAACGCCCCGGCCGCAAAGGCGCGTCGACATTATGCGTCTTGCTATCATGGACCCTGGCGGCGTCTCCCTTCCCTGCCGGGGGGTGCCGCGGGGTTTCCATGCGCTTCTTGATCGCTTCGCTTCTCGCTCTCGTTCTCTTCGCGTCGCCGGCGGCGGCCCAGGTCTGCTCCGATGCCTCAGAGGGCGCG
>JBCCAW010000384.1:0-5770 GCA_039814655.1 Myxococcota bacterium
CGACAACCCGCGCAGCGAAGATCCCCAGGCCATCGTCGACGCCATCCTGCCCGGGCTCGGCGAAGGGCCACGGCTCGCGGCGGCGGGGCCCGGCGACCGCGGCGTGCTCGTCGAGGTCGACCGGGCCCGGGCCATCGGTCAGGCCCTTGCGGCCGCGGAGCCCGGTGACGCCGTGCTCATCGCCGGCAAGGGGCACGAGGACGTGCAGATCGTAGGCGCTGAGCGGCGCCCCTTCGACGACCGGGCCGTCGCCAGGGACGCGCTTCGCGCCCTCGCCGGGGGAGGCGCCTGATGGTGGGCACGCCGATTCCAGCGAACCTCGCGCGCTTCCGCCTGGGGGCGCTCCCGGCGCTGCTTCGTGGGGAGGCGCGCTTTGCGGAAGGCGATGCGACGGCCTGGGCCGAGGGCGTCTTCCTCGACTCGCGGCGCGAGGGCGGCCTCTTCGTCGCGCTCCGGGGAGAACGCCACGACGCGCACCGCTTCGTCGCCGGCCTGCCCGCGGGCGTGCCCGCCGTGGTCGAGCGCGCCTTCCTGGCCGGCGGCGGCGACCCGGGCCGGCGTCCCGTGGTCGTCGTGGAGGACACGCTCGAGGCGCTCGGGGACCTCGCCCGGGAGCACCGACGCCGCTTCGACGTCGCCGTGGTCGCCATCACCGGGAGCGCCGGCAAGACCACTACGCGGAGCCACGTCGAAGCGGCGCTCCGCGGCGCCGGCCTCCGTGTGCGGGCGAGCGCGGGCAACCTGAACAACCGCGTCGGCCTCCCCATGAGCGCGCTGACGCTCACCGAAGGCGACGACGCGCTCGTGCTCGAAGCGGGCATGAACCAGCCCGGGGAGATCGCGCGGCTGGCGGCCATCGCCGAGCCGACGGTGGCGCTCGTGACCCTCGTGGCGCGAGCGCACACGGAGGGCGTGGGCGGCATCGAGGGCGTCTTCCGGGAGAAGACGTCGCTGCTCGACGGGCTTCGACCCGGGGGCGTGGCCATCGTCAACGGCGACGACGCGCGCCTCGCGCCGTGGCGCGGCGAAGGACCGGTGCTCCGCGTGGGCACCGGCGAGACCGCCGACATCAAGCTCGGCATCCCTCGTCTCGAGGGCCTCTCGACGGTCGTCGAGATCCGGGTCGGCGCGGCGGCCCACACGCTTCGTCTCCAGCAGCTCGGCGCCGGGGCGGCCCACGCGGCGGGCTTCGCCCTCGCCGTGGTGCATGCGCTCGGCGGCGATCTGCGGGCCGCGGCGGCGGCGCTCGCCGAGGTGCCGCCGGTGCCCGGTCGCCTGGTCCCGCGCGCCCTCGGGGACCGGCTCGTGCTCGACGACGCCTACAACGCGAACCCCGCGTCCATGCGTCTCGCGCTCCGCACCGGAGCCGAGCTGGCGGCGGCGCGGGGCGTCCCCTTCTTCGCGGTGCTCGGCGACATGCGCGAGCTTGGCGACGACGAAGGGCCGGCGCACCGCGAGGTGCTCGCGGAGGCCGTGGCCCGGGCAGCGAAGCTGGTCACCGTGGGCGACGCCTTCGCCGGGGCCGGGTCCGAGGTCGCCCTCGCCGACGCGTCCGAGGCCGCCGGCTGGGCGCGCGACCTCTCCGCCGAGCCCGCCGTGTTCCTGGTGAAGGGCAGCCGCAGCCTCGGCCTCGAAGGCGTCGTCGACGCGCTCCTCGAGGCCCTCGATGACGCGGGGGATGGCCCGTGATCTACTACTACCTCTACCCGCTCGCGGACGAGTACGGCTTCCTCAACGTGCTCCGCTACGTGCCCTTCCGGGTGCTCGCGGCCACGGCGACGGCGCTCTTTTTGAGCTTCGGCCTCTACCCCTGGTTCATCCGCCGGCTCCAGTCGAAGCAGATCGGCCAGGTCATCCGGAGCGATGGCCCCGAGTCCCATTTCAGCAAGGCCGGCACGCCCACCATGGGCGGCGCGCTGATGCTCCTGGCGCTCGTCCTGTCGACGGTGCTCTGGGCGGACCCCACCAACGCCATGGTTTGGGTCGTCATCACCATCACGGCGGCCTTTGGCGTCGTGGGCTACCTCGACGACGCGGCCAAGGTCCGGCGCAAGAACACCGGCGGCCTCTCCGGCCGCCTGCGCCTGCTCCTAGAGTTCGCCGTCGCCCTCGCCGTGACCGGCTGGCTCTACTACGGCGACGCGGGCCTCTCGAGTGATTGGCTCGCGGTGCGCGACCGGCTCGCTCTGCCCTTCGTGAAGTTCGTCGAGGACGACGCCGGCGCCTTCGTGCTTCCGCCCTGGCTCTCGACGGTCTTCGCGAGCTTCGTGATCGTGGGCACGGCCAACGCCGTGAACCTCACCGACGGCCTCGACGGCCTGGCCATCGGGCCGGTCATGATCAGCGCGGGCACCTACGCCATTCTCGCCTACCTGGCCGGCCTCACGCTCTTCGGCCAGAGCGTCGCCGGGTACCTCTTCATCCCGGAGATCGCGAGCGCCGGCGAGCTCGCCATCTACTGCGCTTCGGTCATCGGCGTCGGCTTCGGCTTCCTCTGGTTCAACACCTACCCGGCCCAGGTCTTCATGGGCGACGTGGGCTCGCTGGCCCTCGGTGGCGGTCTCGGGGCGCTCGCCGTGACCACCAAGAACGAGCTGCTCAGCCTGCTCCTCGGCGGCCTCTTCGTGCTCGAGGCGCTCAGCGTCATCGTGCAGGTGACGAGCTTCAAGCTCACGGGCAAGCGCGTCTTCCTGATGGCGCCCATTCACCATCACTACGAGAAGAAGGGCTGGCCCGAGCCGAAGATCATCGTCCGCTTCTGGATCCTCTGCATCATGCTCGCCCTCGCGAGCCTCGCCACGTTGAAGCTGAGGTGATGGCCATGGCGACAGCTGGCTCGGAGCTCGCGGGCAAGTCGGTGCTGGTGGTCGGTCTCGGCGCCTCGGGCATCGCGGCGGCGCGGCTCCTCGCCGCGCAGGGGGCGCAGGTGGTCGCGAACGACGCGCGGGACGCGGGGGCGCTCGGTGCGCGCTTGAACGCGCTGCCCTCGGGCGTGGAGCGTGCCCTCGGCGGCCACGACCCGGCGCGCTTCGCCGCCGCCGACCTCATCGTGCTCTCGCCGGGCGTCCCGCCGCTTCCGGCCCTCGACGCGGCGGACGCGGCCGGCGTGCCCGTGTGGAGCGAGGTCGAGCTCGCGAGCCGCTTTCTCGAGGGAGACCTCCTGGCGGTCACGGGCACCAACGGAAAGTCCACGGTCACCTCGCTCCTCGGCGCCATCTTCGACGCCGCAGCTGACCGGCGACCGGCCTTCGTCGGCGGCAACCTCGGCACGCCGGTGACCGAGGCCGTGGGCACGCCGGCGGCGGGGCCCGCGGGGCGCGTGGCCCTGGAGGTCTCGAGCTTCCAGCTCGAGCGCGTGCGCGACTTCCGGCCCGACGTGGCCGTGCTCACCAACCTCGCCGAGGACCACCTCGACCGCTACGCGAGCATGGCCGCCTACGCCGCGGCCAAGGGGCGCATCTTCGCCGCGCAGCGGCGCCAGGACCACGCGGTGGTGCGCGACGGCGACGCGCTCTCCGAGAGCCTCGCGCGTGCCGGGGCCGCGCAGCTCCACCGCTACGGCGGCGCGCGCGGCGAGGTGCGCGTCGAGGGTGAGGCCATCGTGGGCTCGGGCCTCGAGGTCCCCCTCGCGTCACTCCGCCTCGTCGGCGCGCACAACCACGAGAACGCCGCCTGCGCCGCGCTCGCCGCGCAGCTCATGGGCCTCGATCACCGGGCCATCGCCGCCGGGCTGTCGGCCTTCCCGGGCTTGCCGCACCGCATGGCCTTCGTCGCGGCGCACGCGGGCGTGCGCTACTACGACGACTCGAAGGCCACGAACGTGGGCGCGGCCGTCGCCGGGCTCCGGGGCTTCGCCAGCGACCGGTCCTTCCGCGGCCAGGTCGTGCTCCTCGCCGGCGGCAAGGACAAGGGCGGCAGCTACGCGTCGCTGCGCGAGGCCATGGGCGGCGTGCGCGCGGTGGTCACGCTTGGCGAGGCCGCGGCCCGCATCGACGCGGCCCTCGAGGGGGCCGTGCCCCTGACGCGCGCCTCCGGCGAGGACGCCTTCGCCGACGCCGTGCTCCGGGCCCGGGAGCTCGCGCAGCCCGGCGACGCGGTGCTCCTCGCCCCGGCGTGCTCGAGCTTCGACATGTTCCCGTCCTACGTCGCCCGGGGCCTCCGCTTCCAGGCGCTCGTGCACGCCTTCACCGGAGGGGACGCATGAGCGCCGCGCTACCCCGGACGCTCGCGCCGCGGACCACGGCCGGGGCCCTGCCCAAGGTCGTCGGTCCGGCGGACGTGATCCTCACGGCCGCCGTCGTAGCCCTCGTCGCCTTCGGCGTGGTGATGGTCTTTAGCGCCAGCGCCGTCCGCGCCGAACACGCCTTCGGCAACCCGGCGCACTACCTCGTGCGTCAGGCCATCTTCGCGTTCGTCGGCGTGTTCACGATGCTCTTCGTCGCCCGCATCGACTACCACCGCTACCGGCCGCTCACCTACCCGGTGCTCGGCGTGAGCGTGCTGCTGATGCTCGTCGTCGCCTTCGGCTTCGGGCGAAGCGCCGGCGGCGCGGCGCGCTGGATCGCCCTCGGCCCCATCAACGTGCAGCCCGCGGAGGCGGCCAAGCTCGCGCTCGTGCTCTGGCTCGCCTACTCGCTGAGCAAGAAGGCCGCGCGCATCAAGAGCTTCGAGGTGGGCTTTTTGCCGCACGCGCTCATGGCCGGCTTCTTGATGTTGCTCTGCCTGAAGCAGCCGGACTTCGGGAGCGCCGTGATGATCGGTCTGTTGACCTTCACGCTGCTCTTCGCGGCCGGCGCGCGCCTCGGCTACCTGCTCGGCGCCGTGCTCCTGGCGATGCCCGTCGCCTACCTGCTCGTCGCGACCTCGCCCTACCGCATGCGGCGCATCCGGGCCTTCCTCGCGCCCTTCGAGCACCGCATGAACGAGGGCTACCAGGTCTTCGAGTCGCTCATCAGCTTCGGCGCCGGCGGCGTGACCGGCGTGGGCATCGGCGACGGGCGGCAGAAGCTCTTTTTCCTGCCCGAGGCGCACACGGACTTCATCGGCGCCATCGTGGCCGAGGAGCTCGGCTTCGTGGGCGTGCTGTCGCTCATCGTCATCTTCGCGGTGATCGTCGGCCGGGGCTTCCGCGTCGCCTACCGGGCCGCTGACGATTACGGCAGCTACCTCGCCGTCGGCATCAGCACCTTCCTCGGCCTCCAGGCCTTCACGAACCTGGCCGTGGCCATGGGCATGCTGCCCACGAAGGGCCTCGTGCTGCCCTTCATCAGCTACGGGGGCAGCTCGCTCCTCGTGAACTGCGCGGCCTGCGGGCTGCTCTTGAACGTGTCGCGGCCCCGGGAGGGCGCGACGGGCGAGGACGCCGAGGCGTCCCATCCATCACCACTGCGGCGGGGCGACGCCGCGGTGCGCCGGCAAGGCCGGCCTTCGAGACGAGCGGGAGGCAGACATGCATGAAGTAAAAGCAGCAGGCAGGAGCGGGGCGGCGCCGGGCGGCAAGCGCGTCGTCATCGCCGGCGGCGGGACCGGCGGACATCTGTTTCCCGGCCTCGCCGTGGCGGACGAGCTCCGGAAGCGCTTCGGGGACGTCTCCGTGCTCTTCGCGGGCACGGCGCGGGGCATCGAGGCGCGGGTCCTTCCGAAGCGGGGCGAAGAGCTCGCGCTTCGCGACCGGGGTCACGCCGCTCAAGGGACGCTCGCTCCGGGAGCGAGCAAAGAGCATGGGCCGGCTGCCGGCCTCGCTGCGCCAGGCCGCGGCGCTCCTGCGGCG
>JBCCAW010000760.1:0-2305 GCA_039814655.1 Myxococcota bacterium
CGCGCGCCCGTAGGCGAGCTGGAAGACCTCTCGCTTCGCGCGGCGACCGGCGCCCTCCGCAGCGTCGGCGAGCGCAGCCTCGGCGATCCCGAGCGCCACGGCTGCCACGCCCGCCGCGAGCAACGCGAAGACGGGGAAGGCGTAGAGCGGCCCCGGGACCTCCGCCGTCGCGCCGACGAGCGCGCACACGCGCGACGCGGGCACGAACACGTCGTCGACGGACGTGTCGTGGCTGCCCGTACCGAGCAACCCGGCGACGTCCCAGGTTTCGTGCACCGTGACCGCGTCGCGGGGGAGGAAGAAGGCGCGATGCAGCGGGCCTTCCCCCTCGTCGACGAGGGCGCCGCCGAGAATCCACGTCGCGTTCTCGCAGCCGCTCGTGAAGGACCAGCGGCCCGTGAGCCGGTACCCGCCGTCCACGGCGCGGGCTCGTCCCATGGGGGCGAACACGCCCGCGAAGCGCGCCGCGGGGTCCCTCGCCACGGACCGGCGCCCCGCGTCGTCGAGGTAGGCCGTGCAGAGCCCCGTGGTGGCGCCGGTCATGGCGACCCACGCCACCGCGGCGTCGCCGCGCGCCAGCTCCACGAGCGTCCGCACGAAGTCCCCCGGGGTCAGCTCGAGGCCGCCGGCCTCCGCCGGTACGAGCATGCGGTAGATGCCCGCCGAAGCGAGCTCTTCGGCCACGTCCGCGGGAACACGCCGCGCTTCCTCGAACTCCCGGCTGCGCGCCCGAAGCGCCGCGCGCATGGCCTCGGCCCGGGCCAGGGGACCCGACGGCGACGGCGAACTCGGGAGCGACGCGACGTCAGGGGCCGAGAGCTGCATGCCGGCCATGGTGCCACGGCCTTCGCCTGCGCCCCGCGTAAGCCTCGCGGCGAGCGTCAGGGCCCGCCGTCCCCCGCGCCCTCGCCGAAGTGAAAGTAGCGCCCCTCCGCGTCCGTGCGTCCATGCGCGTCGACCGGCGCATGCACCCACGCGCCCGCGTCGCCCACGATGGCCACGACGTCTTCCAGACGTCCTTCGCGACGCTGCGCGAAGGCGAGAGCGCTGCGCCCCGCGACGAGGCCTCGAGCCAAGCGCGGCCGTAGCGCCGCGGCCCGGTCCCCCAGGGCCGCCGCCGCCACCTTCGACGCCGCCGCGCAGTCGAGGCGGCAGGGCACCACGGGCGCGAGCACGTCGCCATGGAAGGGGTTGAGACGCCAGTCCGGCGCCTCGACCCACGCTCGCTCGGCGGCCTCGAGGCGGTCCGGCACCAGCGCCTGGGCGCAGCAGGGCGGGGCGCCGAGCGCCGCCGCGATGGCCGCGAGCGCGCCGTGTCGCTCCGCGTCTGCGAGGCGATCCGCTGCCTCCGCGTCGCGGGCCGCGACCAGCACGACGTCGTCGCCGCGGGGGATGGCGCGCAGGACGAGGCCCGCCGCTTCGAGGCGAGCGCGGTCCCGAGCGACGCCCGTGGCCGGCGCCTGGTGCACCCGCCGGAGCGCGCTCCAGGCGCCGCTCTGCACGGCCTCCACGTCGAGGCCGGGACCGTCGTCCGGGCGCGCAAGCTCGAGGCTGGCGAGCAGCTCGGCGGCGAGCGCATCGCCGTCGAGCCCCTCGGCGCGTACGGTCATGGCGAGCTCGCCGGCCTCGGGCCCGCGATGCGATGGACCGAGCGCGAGCTCCACCATGGCGAAGCCCGGGTCCCGCTCGATGCGCAGCACGGCGCGGCGGCCTTCGACGAGCACGCTCCGCAACCCCGCCACGCTGGCGAGGGCGACGCTCAAGCGGCTTCCACCGAGGCTCATGGCTGGCTCTCGTACCGCGCACGAAGCGCAGCGAAGACCGCGCCGGCGAGGGGAATGTCCCGGTCTCGAAAATTGGCGCCGTTCGCCCAGAAATCGCGGAGCTGGCCGCGACCTTGCGTGCCGTAGGCGAGGACCTTGGCCATCATCTGGATCTTGTCGGCGGCCTTCACCACGCGGGCCTCGAGGGTCTCCCCGGCCTCCGCCTCGCGCCAGGCCTCCGCCTGCGGCGCCGGCAGGAGCCGCGACGCCAGCGTGCTCTCGGCCTCCTTCCAGGCCGCGCCCAGGGCCGGCGTCTTCACGGGCATGGGGAGGTCGCCGGTCCGGGCCTCGGGCGCGTCGTGCACGAGGGCCATGCGCAGCGCACGCTCGCCGTCCAGCGAGGCTCCCTCCGCGCGGAGCGCGTCCACGAGGAGCATGGTGGTGAGCGCCACGCCGAAGCTGTGCGCGGCGATGCTCTCCGGCTGGGCCACGCCGCGAAGCACGAAGCCCGTCCGAGGCAGGTCCGCGAGCGGGTCGAGGGC
>JBCCAW010000216.1:0-9052 GCA_039814655.1 Myxococcota bacterium
CACGGAGGCCGCGGCCGCGACGGCCGTGGTGGTGGCGAGCCGCGCTGCCGCGCGCCCGACGCCGCCGGTGAGCGTCCGGGCCGACCGCCCCTTCGCCTTCGCGATTCTCCACCGCGTGAGCGGCACGCTCCTCTTCCTCGGCCGCGTCACCCATCCCGCCCGCTAAGGGGACGGACCCGAGTAACCGAACAAACGGTGATGAAATTACTGGGCTTTTGGGGTGGGTTAGTTCGGTTTGTCGGGTCCGTCCCCTCGGTGGAGGCGGGCGCTGAGGGGACGGACCCGAGTAACCGAACAAACGGTGATGAAATTACTGGGCTTTTGGGGTGGGTTAGTTCGGTTTGTCGGGTCCGTCCCCTCGGTGATCCCGCCCGCTGAGGGGATGGACGCGAGTAACCGAACAAACGGCGATGAAATTACTGGGCTTTCGGGGTGGGTTAGTTCGGTTTGTCGGGTCCGTCCCCTCGGTGGAGCCGGGCGGCGTCGAGGCGAGCGGCTTCCAGGCGGGCGAGCTGGGCTCGCTCGCGCTGGTGGCTCGTCTTGAGCAGCACGATGCGCTCGCGCTGCACCACGAGCTCGCCGGCTCCGTCGCCGGCCTTCCGGCGCAGCGTGGCCAGGTCCTCGAGCACGTCGGCGAGCTCGCCGGTCCACCCTTCGCGCCGGGCCTCCGCCGCCAGCGAGAGCAGCTCGGCTTCGGCCGCCGGAAAGTCGCCGGCCTCCTCCCGTCCCCGCGCCTGCGCCCGGCGCGCGCTGCGATGCGCCGCTAGCGCTTCGCCGCCCGTCGCGGCGAGGGCGGAGCGGACGCTCTCGTTCAGCGCCTCCAGATCTCCCCGCGCCGCGCACACCCAGGCGCGGATGGCGTGACGCCACGCCTCGGTGTTTTCCCGCACGGGCCAGTCCGCGACGGCGGCGGCCTCGTCGAGGCAGGCGTCCGCGTCGGCGAGTCGCCCGAGGGGCCAGTAGGCGCTCGCCGCGTTGATGAGCACGCGCACGCGGCGGCCCGTGCTCAGGTTCTGCTCCGCGCGCAGCGCGTCGTACACGACCGCCGCGTCCTTCTGTCGCCCGAGGCTTCGGAGCACCGCGCCCCGGAGCTGCCGGGCCCAATGGCCGAGGTCCGGCGTGGCCGCCACCGCCTCGGCGCAGTCGATGGACTCCATGGCCGCCAGCGGGTGGTTCAGGCGCCGGTAGAGGATGGCCGACCAGAGATGCGACTCGGCGCGCTCCGGAAGCTCTCGGAGCGCCCGCATGGCGAGTTCCAGCGCGAGCTCGTCCTTCTGCTCCGTCACGGCCGCGCCCAGCTTCAGAAGCAGCAGCTCCGTGGCCGGGTCGTCTCCCGTTCGCTCGAGAAAGGTGGCCGGATCTCGGTCATAGAGCCGGCGAAGCTCTTCGTGGTCGCTGTTCGCTCGCAACGTGCCCCCCGCAACGCTGAGAATGCAGTGTGCCACGGCGGGGCCCCGTTCCCCACGCGGCAGCGCACAGGAAACGGGGAGCACCCATCGCGCGCCGGGCCGGCTTCAGCCGACGGCGAGCAGCTCGATGGTGAAGACGAGCGTCGAGTTCGGCGGGATCACCGGCGGGAAGCCGCGCGCCCCGTAGGCCTTCTCCGGCGGGATGGTCAGCTTGCGCTTGCCGCCGACCTTCATGCCGGCGACGCCTTCGTCCCAGCCCTTGATGACCTGGCCGCCGCCCAGCCCGAACTTGAAGGGCTGACCCCGGTCGAGGGAGCTGTCGAACTTGGTGCCATCGGTGAGCGTGCCCGTGTAGTGCACGCTCACCGGCTTGCCGGCGACGGCTTCGTCCCCGGTCCCCACCTCGATGTCGTCGATCTGCATGGCCCGCGTTCTACGCGGTCCGCCTCCGACCACCAAACGCCACCCCCGGGCCTCGCACCGGCCAGCCCGTCCAGGCACACGGCATCTCAGCGGCGCGCGAGACCTTCGACGATCCGCTCTCGCAGCCAGCGATGCGCCGGGTCCTCGTGGCTGCGCCGATGCCAGCAGAGAAGGATCGTGACCGTGGGGAGCTCGAGCGGCGGCGCGTGGGCCTCGACGGGCAGGATCGCGCTCGCGTCTCGGGCGAGCACCTCCGGGCAGGTCAGCGCCAGGTCCGTCTCCGCGATCAAAAACGGCCCGGAGGAAAAGTGAGCCAGCTGAAACGCGATGCGCCGGGACCTGCCCCGAGCGGCGAGCACCTGGTCGACGATGCCCTTCGGCGTCCCCGTCGGGCTGATGAGCACGTGGTCGAGGGCCACGTAGCGGTCGAGGGTCAGCGCCGGCACCGCAGCCGGGTGCCCCCTCCGTAGCAGCACGGCGAAGGCCTCGTCGAAGAGCCGCCGCCGCACCAGCGCCGGCTTCTCCGCCTCCTCGCTCACGCCGGGCACGCCCGCCGGCACGATGACCAGGTCGAGCTCGCCCCGGGCCAGCGCCTCGCTCCACCCGGGGACCCGCGGCCGCGTGATGACCCGGAGCCCCGGCGCCTCCGCCCGAACCGCGGCCAAGAGGCGCGGCGCCGCCCCGAGCTCCGTCCCGTCGGAACCGGCGAGCGCGAGCGTCCGCTCTTCGTGCGGGTCGAAGGGCCGCGCCGCCCGGAGAGCGCCGCGGAGCGTACCCAGGCCCTCGCGCACCGGCGCTTCGAGCTGCCGGGCGCGCTCCGTGGGCACGAGCCCGTCGCTCCCTGCCACGAAGAGCGGGTCGCCGAGATCGTCCCGGAGCCGGCGCAGCCGATGCGACACCGCGGATTGGCTCAGCCCCAGCCGGCGCCCGGCCTCCGTCACGCTCCGCGTGTCGAGGAGCGCTTCGAGGGTCTCGAGCAAGGTCAGGTCGGTGGGCGTTCCCATGCGCTTGGCGGCCTCGGCAGGATTGGAGGAGAGGAGGCGCATGGCCCCGGCGTCGGCCGCGAGCTGCCGCCGGTATCATGCACACACTTCATAGCTATCATGTTCTGCTTTCGTTGGGCTCATGCAGCCGGCCACCGCAGAACGCTGGCCATGCAGAACCATGTCCTGGCGGGAGCGCTGCTCGTCGCCATCCTCCCCTCGCTCGCGGGTGCCCAGCCCGTGAGCACCGCCGCAAGCGGCGAATCGTCCGGGCGGCACGCGCTCGACGTGCACCTCGTGGGCACCGGCGACGACGGCGTCCTCGGCCTCGGCTATCGCTACGGCCTCGCCGGCGGTTCGCAGCTCGGGCTCAGCCTTCGCACCGGCTACGCGCGAACGCTCTTCTCCGCGGGCCAGGCCCTCGAGGACGCCACGATGCTCCAGACCGTGCTCCACGCGCGCGTCCCCGTGCTCCGCGAGGGCCGGCTGGTGGTGGCCTTTCGCGGCGACCTGGGCCTTCGCAGCTACTTTGGCCCCGACGGCTTCGAGGGCGACGAGTTCGCCCCGGCCACGCAGCGGGAAGCGTCCGCGGTCCATGTCCTCGACGTCGAGGCAGGTCTCGTGGCGTCCGTGAGCGCCGGCACGCGCGGGCTCTGGCGCCTCGGCGTGCTCGCCACCTACGGCACGGAGCTCACGCCGGGGAGCGAAGTGGACCGGCAGGGCGCGCTGCTCGTGAGCGGCGGCAGCCTCGACGTGGGCCGGCGCGCGCAGCTCTTCGCCGACCTGGAGCTCGGCGGCGTCTTCGGGGCCGGCGGCGACGCCGCGAAGGTCCTCTACCGCAGCACCCTCGGTGTGCGCGTCCGCCTCGGCGCGGGGAGCGCGGACGCCGCCCCCTGGAGGTCCTTCTGATGTCTCGCTTCGTTCTTCTCGCCCTCGCTCTCGTGGCCTTCGCGCCACTCTCCGGCGCCGCCGCGCAGGACGCTCCTTCGCCGGGCGAGGCCGCCGAGCGCCCCGTCGTCGCCCCCTACGTGCACCTCGGCTGGCGCGTCATGGGCCTCGGCGACCACGTGTCTCACGGCCCGGCCTTCGAGCTCGGGATCATCCTCAAAGACCACCTCAAGCTCGGCATCGGAGGCTTCAGCCGCCCGGGCCCGATGAACCGCCGGACCTTCCGCGTCGACCTGCCCGAAGGCCAGACGTACCGCGGTCAGGAGTCGCTCGCGCTTCGCTCCGACGGCGCTGTGGTCGGCCTGCTCGTCGCGCCGCGCTTCCGGCTGCCGGGGCGCGCCTCCCGGGTCACCCTCGAGGCCCCGCTGCTCGTCGGCTTCGGCGGCTTTGGCTTCTACCTCACCGGCGACGACCGGCGCACGCCGGATGGTCGCCGGGTCAGCGACTGGGAGAACGAGCTCATGGACGGCCGGGACGCCTCCAGCGGCATCGCCCTCGACGGAGGCCTGCGCGTCGCCGTCGATCTGCACGAGGATTGGCTCCGGCTCACGGCCGGCATCCACTACACCACGGTGGTTGGCTACGACGCCTTCGTGCAGGGCAGCTACGACGGCTTCAGCGGCAGCCTCGGAATCGAGGTCGGAGGCCGCTAGCACTGCGCCTCCTTCGTGCCGCAGCTGCTTAATGCTGGTCTTGGCAGCGAAGGCACGGGGGCCGCGGGCACGATGGGCTCAAGTCTTCCGCGCAGACGCCGAGCACGTTCCCCTCGAGGCGGCAGCGCTGCCCGAGCTCTTCGCAATGAGCCCCGATGCGCTCGCCGCGCGGCGCGCAGGCGGCGAGCATCCCCAGCATGAGCAGACGGAGTCGCACGGGAGCAAACGCTAACGCGAGAGCGCGCCCCTCGCCACGAGCTCGGCGAGGGGCGCCGTTGCCCCTGCGACGCCATGTCGGTCTGCTCTTTGCGTCCGCCTCGGCGCTGCGGAAAGCTCCGAGTCGGGTCCCCGTAACCCCGGCGCCGGAAGCGACGAACGACCCAGCGGATGAGCTCCATGAAGACCAAGCCGATCTTTCTCTCCCTCCTGATGGCCCTCGGCGCCGCGTGCGGCGACGACGGCGAGCAGACCACCGTCTCGCTCCGGTTCGCGCTCACCGACGGCGACACCGAGATCGGCTGCGACGACGTGCTGGCAGCTGCCGGGGCCGACGCGGTGGACCTCGAACTCCGGGACGCGCGCTTCTACGTCAGCGACGTTCGGCTAGTCTCAGCCGCGGGCGAGGAGGTGCCCCTCGCTTTGGAAGAGGTCTCGCCCTTCCAGACCGCCGACCTGGCCCTCGTCGATTTCGAGCCGGGCTGCTCCGAGGCCGGCAACATGGACACGAACGACGTCGTCGTCGGGTCCGTGCCCGTCGGCGAGTACACCGGCGTTCGCTTCACCGTCGGGGTTCCTTTTGCCCTCAATCATATCAACCCCGTCGACGAAGGCACCCCGGAGCCGCTCGTTCCTTCGGGCATGTGGTGGAACTGGCAGGGCGGCTTCAAGTTCATTCGCGTGGACCTGGCGCCAACGGAGGACAGCACGAGTCCGGGCTTCAACATCCACCTCGGCTCGACCGCCTGCATGGGTGACCCGCGCATGGGCGAGCAGGTCATGTCCTGCGGAAACCCGAACCGCATGGAGGTCGAGCTGACCGGCTTCGAGCCGGCCAACGACACCATCGCCTTCGACCTTCGGGCGGCCCTCGACGGTGCGCTCACCAACCAGAACACGGGCATGGCCCTCGGCTGTCAGAGCTTCCCCATGGACGATGAATGCCCGGCCGTCTTCGACAACCTCGGTCTGCCGTACGCCGGCGTGCCGCCCACCGGGACGCAGCGCGTGTTCCGGGTCCGCTGACCTGAGCCTGCCGCCGCCCGTTGCTCGGGATGCGGTCGACCCCATGATGAACCCGATGCTTCGTCTCGTTCCCCTGCTCGCGCTCCTCGTCGCCTGTGGCGACTCGGCCGAGAGCTATGTCTGGGACCTGCCGCCGGGCTTTCCTGAGCCGCGCGTGCCCGAGGGCAACCCCATGAGCGAGGCCAAGGTCGAGCTCGGGCGGCGCCTGTTCTACGACACGCGCCTCAGCGGGAACGAGACGCAAAGCTGCGCGAGCTGCCACGTGCAGTCGCTCGCCTTCACCGACGGTCGGGCGCAGAGCGTGGGATCGACGGGCGAGGAGCATCCGCGCAGCTCCATGAGCCTGGCCAACGTGGCCTACTCGGCCACGCTGAACTGGGCCAACCCGAACATCCGGGAGCTCGAACCCCAGGCTCTCGGGCCGCTCTTCGGCGAGACCCCGGTGGAGCTCGGCATGGCGGGTCGTCAAGACGAGCTGGTCGAGCGGCTGCGTGGCGAAGCGGTCTATCAGGAGTTCTTCCCGACGGCCTTCCCCGACGCGTCCGACCCCTTCACGGTCGCTCGCGTTCTGGATGCTCTGGCGAGCTTTCAGCGGACGCTCGTGAGCGGCCGCTCCCCCTACGACGCCTACCTGAACGGCGACTCGGACGCGATCGGCGAGAGCGCCAAGCGGGGCGAGGCGCTCTTTTTTAGCGAAGATGCCGAGTGCTTCCACTGCCACGGCGGCTTCAACTTCTCGGCCTCGCTCACCCACGAAGGGCAGGTCTTCGAGACGCTCAGCTTTCAGAACAATGGCCTCTATGACCTCGACGGCCGCGGCCTCTACCCGGAGCCCAACTTCGGCCTCTTCGAGTTCAGCGAGGACCGGCGCGACATGGGAAGCTTCAAGCCGCCCACCTTACGCAACATCGCGGTCACGGCGCCCTACATGCACGACGGCTCCATCGCGACGCTCGAAGAGGTGGTCCAGCACTACGCCGCCGGCGGCCGCAACGTGACCGAAGGGCCGAACGTCGGCGACGGCCGGCTCAACCCGAACAAGAGCATCTTCGTGAATGGCTTCGAGCTCACGCCGGAGCGGCAGGCGGACCTCGTCGCTTTCCTCGAGAGCCTCACGGACGAGGCGTTTCTGACGGACCCGCGCTTCGCGAACCCCTGGCTCGACGACGACGCTCGCTAGCCGTTTCGGCGCAGCGCGTCAGCGAAACTGGAGGTCACGCGGCGCGCAGACCTTGTTTCGCCCGAGTCCCTTGGCCCGGTAGAGCGCCTCGTCGGCGGTCTTGAGGAAGACCGCCGGGTCGGCGAGCGGCGCATCCGGGAAGGACACCACGCCCACGCTCACGGTCACCGGGATGCGCGTGCCCTCGTGCACGAAGGCGTGGCCTTCGACCCAAGCGCGAAGCCGGTCGCCGAAGCGCACGGCGCCGGCCGTGTCGAGGCCCCGGCTGAGCACGGCGAACTCCTCGCCGCCGTAGCGCGCGAAGACGTCTTCCTTGCGGACGCTCTCCAGGATGCCCGCGGCCAGCTCCCGGAGCACCGCGTCCCCGGCCGGGTGGCCGTGCTGGTCGTTGACCCGTTTGAAGTGGTCGATGTCGAAGAGCACGAGCGCGAGGTGGAACTTGTGCCGGCCGGCGAAGGCCAGCTCGGACTCGAGGCGGTCGAGAAAGTACTTGTGGTTGTAGCTGCCCGTGAGCGCGTCCCGGAGCGCAGCGTCGTACATGCGCCGCTGGAACTCCTCGTCGAGGTCGTCGTGGTAGCTGAACTTGAGAATGGTCGTCGTGCCGACCTGGATCTTGTCCCCGTCGGCGAGCTCCCGGTACGTGATGGGCTCGCCGTTCACGAAGGTGCCGTTCGTCGACTTCAGGTCTTCGACGAAGACGCCGCCCGCTTCGAGCACCAGCTGCGCGTGGCTCCGGCTGATCTCCGTGTCCGAGAGGCGGACCTCCGCGTTCGCACCGCGGCCGACGGTCTGCTTGTCCTCGAGCTTGAACATCTCGCCGACGTTCGGCCCGGCGATGACGATGACGTAGGCCCGGTCCCGGCGACCCGGGGCCATGCGCCGGGCCGCGTCGACCTGCTCGCCGGTGACGTTCTTGGTGTCCTCGTCCCAGGTGTCGGGCATCGCGAGCGCGCAGACTACTCCACTTCGCGCCGCGGTGGAGCCCCCACTCCCTCCAAAGTTGGTGACATCGCCGGTGTGTCGTCGCCGCCGTCGAGGTAGCGGTAGCGGGCCACGTGCGAGAGCACGCGGCGCACGTAGCCGCGCGTCTCGTCGAAGGGAATGCGCTCGACGAAGAGGTCGAGCTCACCCTCGCCCCCGAGCTCGCGCAGCCAGCGCTCCGTGCGCGCGGCGCCGGCGTTGTACGCCGCGGCCATGAGCGGCAGCGAGCCGCTGAAGCGCCGCTGGAGCCGCGCGATCTCCTGGGCGCCGAGGCGCACGTTGACCCGCGCGTCGTAGAGCGCGCCGGGGTCCTCGGGGAGGCCGAGGCGCCGCGCGTCTCGGGCGGCGACGCGCGGCAGGAGCTGGAGCAGGCCGCGCGCGTCGGCGCGGCTCGTCGCCCGCGCGTCGAAGGCGCTCTCCTGGCGCATGGTCGCGTAGAGGTGCTCCCAGGGAATGCCCAGGCGCGCGGCGACCTCGCGCACCAGCGCTTCCTCCGGGCGCGGGTAGGCCGCCTCCCAGGCCCAGCGTGCGGCGCCCGCGGGTTCCATGGCGAGCAGCGCGTCCTGGCGCGCGGCCAACCGGTAGGCCCCGCTCGTGTGGCCGGCCTCGAGCCTTGCCCGGACCACGGTCTCCGCCACGCGCCCGCGGGGGGCGGCGTCGCGGAGCGCGCTCTCGCGACGCGTGAGGGCGCGCGCGGCCTCGGCGGGGAACCCCGCGTCGCGGTAGAACGCCGCCGCCGCCGGCAGCGCCGGCGCGGGAAGGGGCGGCGGCGCGGGCGGCGCCGGCCTGAGCCCGAGCTCCGTGGCGGAGCCCAGCTCGGCCTGGCGCAGCCGGGCGAGCTGGCCATACCAGTGAAGCGGACCCTGGGCTTGCGCCGTACGGTACGCCGCCAGCGCCGCGCCCCGGCGACCCCGCGCGGCTTCCGCTCGCCCGCGCCAGTAGGCGCCGCGGCCCGCGACCATGGGCCCCTCACCGAGGGCCGCGTAGCGCCGGAAGAAGGTGGCGGCGTCGCCGAAGCGCCGGCCCAGGAAGGCGCGGAGCCCGAGCTCCCAGGTGGCCGCGCGGCGCTGCCGGGGCGTGGCCCGTCGTCCGCCGAGCACCCGGCGCATGGCCGCTTCGCCCTCGCGCCCGTCGCCCACGCGAAGCAGCAGCCACGCCGCGAGGTACTCGGCGCGCCCGCGCCGGGCCCGGTCCGTGCGGGCGATGCGCCGGAGGGCGCGCACGGCCTCGCGG
>JBCCAW010000138.1:0-11590 GCA_039814655.1 Myxococcota bacterium
GAAGGGATCGCGGTTGCGCGTATCGAGCTCGACGAAGGTCTCGTCCGCGTAGCTCGTCGCATCGCCCTCGCCGCTCTCTCCCTCGGCCTCCCCATCAGCCTCCGGAGCCGGCGGCGGCGCCGCCTGCGCGGGTGGGCGCATGGTGCGGCCGCCGGCGACCTGCATGGGCTCATCTTCGCAGGCCAGGCCCGTAAACATGGCGAGCACCAAGGCAAAGTGCGTGGCTTGGCGGCTCATGCTCACGACGCATCTCCTGCGCTCGGCCGACGGAAGGTCGTGGCGAGCACGCTCACGTTGACCTGGACTTCCTGCGTCTCGTCGTCGACCTCGGGGTCGGCGAGGCTGATGTCTTCCATGTTGATCGCGCGCTGGAGCCGGCCGACCGCGTGGAAGAAACGCGCGACCTGGTGAAAGCGCCCCTTCATCTCGAGCTGCACGGGGATTCGCATGTAGAGGTCCTCACGCTCCTCCGGCTGAGGCTCCACGCTCGTGAACTCGAGTCCCGCGAGCTCCGCCTCCCGGTTCAGGTCCGCGAGGAAGGCGGGGATCTCCGCGTCCTCGGGCAACACGCGCTTGTTGGCGCGGTCACTCGCTTCCCGGCTCGCGAGCTCCTGCGTGGCCTGGAGGTACTCCTGCTGGCGTCGCTCGGCCTCTTGCCGGTCCCGCAGGAGCGTCTGGTGGTTCGACTCCGCCCGGGCGATGTCCTCCTCGAGGGACATGTGCAGAAGGAAGTAATAGAGCGCCGTCATCAGCGCGAGAATCAGACCGAGAAGCAACAGTTTCCCGGGGAGGGGAAGGCTGTCGAAGGAGGCCGTGCTCTTGGGTTCCGCCATCGGTGTTCCTCAGTTCCTCAGTAGGAGACCTTGCAGAAGAGCTCGAACTCGATGAAGGAGGGGCCATCGCGGTTCTCCCGGCTGCGCGTGCGCTGAAGCAGGACATCGGTGAAGAGCTCGGAGAGCGTGAGGCGTTTGAGGAGCTCGGCGACGTCCTCGTTGCTCTTGCCCACTCCGCTGATGCGCACCTCGCGCTCCTGCTCCTCGAAGGCCGTGAGCCAGAGGCGGCGGACGTCCCAGCTCCGCGTGTAGCCCGCGAGCGGGTTATCCGCGCGAAGGGCTTCGAGTTCCGCCGGGTCGATGCTCGGACCGCCGCCCTGGCTGAGAATCTTGCCGACCTCGACCATGACGCGCGTGGGGCCCGTTCGGCCGGCGTTGAGCTCTTCGACGACGCGCTCGAGCGCGTAGCTCTGCTCGAGCTGTGCGCGCACGTCGTCGAGGCGCGCGCTCTTGGTGCGGAGCTGCTCGATCTGCTGCGTGAGCACGCGGTTCGCTTGCTGCTGCTCCTGCAGCTCCCCGTCGTAGATGAAGTACACGATGCCGAGCACGAGGGCCCAGAGCACCAGAGCACCGAGATAGACGCCGGCCCAAAGCTGCGTGCTCCCGCCCCCGATGGAGCTGCGCGCCGCCTTCTTCGCCTGCGGTAGCAGATTGATGCGAATCATTCGTTGCGCTCCCGCTCCTTGCGGAGGCTGAGCCCCAGCGCGACGGCGGCCTGGGCCGCCCTCCCCTGAAACTCCATGGGGTCGATCTTCGAATCCGGCGCCGCCGCCTTGAGCGGGTCGAGCACGTCCACGGGCACGCCGGCCCGGGTGCGGATGGCGTCGAGGAGCGCCCGGACGTTGGCGGTCCCGCCGGACACGAGGATGCGCGTGAGCTGCCGGTCGCCGCTCGTCGCGAGGTAGAAGTCGAGGGAGCGCTGCACCTCGCCCGCGAGCTGCTCGACCACCTGGTTGATGATCTCGGGCACCTCGCGCGGAACGATGCCCCGGCCGTCACCGCCATGCTTGTAGGCTTCGGCCTCTTCGCGACCGATACCGAGCTGACGCTGGATGTCCTCGGTGATGGCGTTCCCGCCGTTGGCGATGTCGCGGGTGAAAGACGTAGTGCCGCCGGCGAGGATGTTGACCGTGGTCAGCGACGCGCCGACGTGGATCAGCACGACGGTCTCATCCGGCGAGGGCTGCCCGTAGCCCGTCTCGAAGACGTTCTGCACCGTGAAGGCGTCGAGGTCGACGCAGAGCGTCTTGAGCCGCGCCTCCGCCGCGAGGTTGGTGAGATCGTTGATCTCTTCCTTCTTCGCGGCGACGAGCAGCACCTCCATCAGACCCTCCATCTCCTTCCGCTGAAGGACCTGGTGGTCGATGTAGACCTCGGCGAGGTCGAAGGGGATGTGCTGCTCGGCCTCCCAGCCGATCTGCTCCTGCAGCTCGGCGGGGGTCATCAGCGGCATCGAGATCTTCTTGATGATGACGCTGTGCCCGCTGGCGCGGAGCGCGACGTTGCGGCGCTTCTGCTTGTGGAAGAGGCGCTCGAGGCCCTCGACCACCGCGCCGCTGTTCATCACGGAGCCATCGACGATGGTCTCCGGAGGCAGCGGATGGAAGCCGAAGCGGACGAGCTTACGCCCGCCGCCCCGCCGCGCCTCCGCGACCTCGCAGACCTTGATGGACGTGGACCCGATGTCCACTCCGACCAGGTTCTTGCCTTCCGACGCCATCGATCACCACTCACTCCTCCTCGCCGAACACCAGGACGCGATCGGCGAGGCTGAGGCCCAAGGCTTCGAGGATCTTCCGCTTGGTATTCATGCGGCACCCGAAGCCCTTTTCGACCCGATCGATCGTGAGAACCGAGAGATTCGCGCGCCGGGCGAGCTCTGCCTTGGACAGCATGCGCTCGATGCGGAGTTTGCGGACGTTGTTGGGGTGCGCCGGGTTGGGACCGGCGGACGACGACTTCCGAGGACGCGGCGTGTCGACGCCGGCGCCTCCGGTGCGTGAGGCCCCGTCGGCCTCGTTCCCTGCCTCACGGGCAGGCCCGGGCGCCGGACCGTCATGGCCGCCGCTTGCGGAGTCGGGGAGCTTGTCGCCGTGGGGCATACCGCCGTCGATGACCTTGCCGCTCGTTTGTCGGGCGGCGTCGGAAAGCTACGGCTTGCCCCGGTCCCAGTCAAGAAATTCTGCATAATTATAGGCTAATTTACCTATAATTATCATCATGATTGGTGTCCTTTGGGTGCTTCGGTGCGGGGCTCTGCGGATCGTGTCCGAATGCCGCGGCGTACGTCCGCCGGCGGCGCGAGGCTTCCCCCGCCCGGTGCTCGAATCTCTCGGTTGTCAACGAACGAACGGGACGAGGACAGGGTCGCAGGCGCTCCGCGTCGGGGGCAAAAAAGCCGCGCGCTTGCGGCTCAGGTCCCCGCGTCGCATTCCTTGGCCCATGGAGAGCTCCGCCCCCGTGCGGCGCCCGAGGGCGCCGCGAGTCCTCGCCGCAATGGCCGTCGCCCTGCTCGCGCTCGCGCTCAGCGCGACGGCCTTCGCCGAGCAAGAGCACGTCGTTCGCCCCGGTCAGTCCCTGAACCGCATCGCCCGTCGCTACCAGGTGCCCATCCGCGAGCTCGCCCGGGCCAACGGGCTTCGGGTCACGGCGAACCTCCGGCCGGGGCAGGTGCTTCGCATCCCCGAAGCCGGCTATCACTACGTGCGGGAGGGCGAGACGCTCTCCAGCATCGCCCGGCTCCGCGAGACCACGGTGCGGGCGCTCCGGCAAGCCAACAACCTCGGGCCCAACGCCGTCATCAGTGTGGGGCAGCGTCTTCTCCTGCCGGGCTTCGTCTCCGCGGAGGAGCGCGACGAGGCCGCGAGCCGCTGGGGACGCCCGCGGGCCCCCGGGGTCGCGCGCTTTCTCCGCATGGCGACGGACGAGGAGCAGCGCTTTCGCCTCGTCGACAGCCGGCGGCAGGTGCGCCGCGCCGCGCTGCGTCACCTGACGCACCTGCTTCGGGACCACCGCTCGAACGAGCGAAAGGAGCCGCCGGAACGCCTCGTGTCGCACCTCGCGCGCATCAGCGACCACTTCGGGGGCCGCCGCATCGTCATCCTGAGCGGCTACCGACCGCCCGGGCGAGGCACGCGGAGCACGAGCCGTCACGTGGCCGGAGCGGCCCTCGACCTGCGCGTCGAAGGCGTGCCCAACGACGCGCTCCGCGATTACCTCCGCGGCTTCGCGCGCAGCGGCGTCGGCTGGTACCCCAACTCGACCTTCGTGCACTTCGACGTACGCGACCGGAAGGCCTACTGGGTCGACCGCAGCCGCCGCAACGCCGACTGAACGCGCGGCCCGGTGTCACGGCTTGGAGCCTCACTCCTGGCAGCGGCGCACGCGCGAGGGGACGAGCTCGCAGCGACCGACGACGCACGCGAACACGTCGTTGCAGCCCGCGTCGAGGAGCGACCGGCAATCGGCATCGGTTGCGCAGCTGGGCGCGGACGTGAAGGGCGGGTCCGAGGCGACGCGCGGGCACCCAGCGACGACGACCATCAGCAGCGCGAAGGCGACGGGGAAAGGACTCACTCCCCCAATATGCCGTGCTCCTTGAGCCGCCGGTAGAAGGTGCGCCGCGGAATGCCGAGCTCTCGGGCCGCGCGGGCACGAGTCCACTGCTGGCTCTCCAGCGCCGCGAGGATGCGTCGCTTCTCGAGGGCCTTGTAGTCCTCGAGGCTCCCGGAGGGTTCCGCGGCCCCGGCAAGAACCGCTCGCGCCGGGGCCGGCGCCGGGGCGACGGAGTCCGCTGCAAGATCGCCGACGGTCACGCCGAAGTCTGCGGGGCGCAGCACCTCTCCCTCCGCGAGCACGCAGGCCGTGAGCAGCGCGTGCTCCAGCTGCCGGACGTTTCCAGGCCAGGGCTCCGCGGCCAGCCACGCCAGGGCCTCTCGCGAGACTCGCTTGCGTGGCGTCCCCTCACGCTCGGCGATGCGCTCGAGGAAGTGATCCACGAGGAGCGGCAGGTCCTCCTCCCGGTCTTTCAGCGCCGGCAGCTGCAGCTCGACGACGTGGAGGCGGTAGTAGAGGTCTTCCCGGAACTCCCCGGCCTCCACGAGGTCCCCGAGCCGCTTGTTGCTCGCGCTGACGATGCGCACGTCGACGGCCTGATCCTCCTCCCCGCCCACGGGGCGCACGCGCCCGTCCTGGAGCACCCGGAGCAACTCGACCTGCATGCGCGCCGGCATGTCGCCGACCTCGTCGAGAAGGAGCGTGCCGCCGTGGGCCTGCGCGAGCACACCGCGCCGGTCGCGCGAGGCCCCGGTGAAGGCGCCGCGCACGTGGCCGAAGAGCTCGGACTCGAGCAAGGCGTCGGGAATGGCCCCGCAGTTGATGGCGACGAAGGGCCCTTTGCGGCGGGCTCCGCCCGCGTGAATCGCCTGGGCCACGAGCTCCTTGCCCGTGCCCGAGGCCCCGTGAATCACCACTGGCACGTCGCTCTGCTGCACGCGTTCGAGCACGCTGAACACGCGGCGCATGGCCGGTGAGCGGCCGATGATGCCGTGCCGGTCATGGCGTCCCCGGAGCTGGCGCCGGGCGGAGTCGAGGGCGCTCCGCGCCTCCTGGAGCTCCCCGGTCCGGGCCTGCAGGACCCGCTCCACCTCCCCCTTGGCCGCCTCGAGCTCTGCGTTGGCCTCCGCGAGCGCCGCCCCCTGCTCTTCGAGGGTGGCCAGGAGCTGGGCGTTCTCGAGGGCGATGGCCGCCTGGTCGGCGAAGGCGCGGAGCAGGTCCACGTCCGCTTCGCGAAAGCGGCCGGCCCGAAGGCGATGCTCGAGGTAGAGCACGCCCAGCACCCCGCGCCGTCCGGCGATGGGCAGGCACGCGACGCTCCGAAGCAGCAGCTTGTGCACCGAGAGGTAGGCGTCGAGGCGTCGGTCGCCCTGGGCGTCGACGGTGACGATGGGCTCGCCGTCGATGCGCACGGCCTCGGCGATGGAGCGAGAGAAGGCCACGGAGGGGTCGTCCAGGGCCGGCCCCACGGCGCGCACGAGGCGCGGCTCGAGCGCGCCCTCGGCGTCCGGCAGGAGCACGAAGCCCCGCTCGGCTCCCGAGAGCTCGACGGCCGCGTCGGTGATCCGCTCGAGGAGTCGCTCCGTGTCCCGTTCGCCGGCGAGACGCCCCGTGAGCACCAGGAGCCGCTTCACCCGCGCGTCCATGCTCGGCGCCATCGGCGACGCCGGGGCCTGCCGTCCCGTGGCCTGCGCCGCCCGGGCACGGAGGCGACGGCGACGTGGGTCCTGCCAGAAGGCCTCGCGCAGCCCCGGCGGGAGCGCCACCGCCTGGACCTCGAGGGCCTCCATGGCCTGCTGGTCGTAGCGCCGACCGACGAAGCCGGCGCCGCGCTCGAGCTCCAACGCGCCGAGGCTCGCCTGTACGCGCCAGCCGAGCGCCGCGTCGCGGCGCGCGTCCGGGAGGAGCGCCGTCAGCGCTGCGACCGCGCCATCGAGGTCTCCTCCCGCGGCCCGGGAGCGCGCCGCGAGCCAGCGGAGCGCCAGCGACGCCGGGCCCCCGCCGCTGGCCGCCTCGGCCTTCGCGAGCCGCGCGGCGGCGGCGGAAGCGTCCATGGGCCCGTCGCGGTCCAAGAGCGCCTCGATGGCCGCCTCGCGCGCCGCGCCGGCCAGCGGCGGCGACGCCTCCCGGGCCGCGTCGTCGAAGGCCTCCATCGCCGCCTCGAGGTCGCCTGACAACAGGGCCAGGCGACCGCGGGCATAGGCCAGCAGGGCGACCTCTTCGGGGACCGAGGCCTCGACCTCCATGCGCTCCGCCGCGCCGGCGGCGTCGCCAATCTCCGCGGCCACCGCCCGCTGCAGGGGGGCCGTCTCGGCCAGCTTGCGCGCCAGGGCGAGACGGCCGGCCAGCAGCTCACGCAACGCGCTGGCGCCGCGCATCGTGCCTGGATGTGCCACACGCCACCCTAGCGCTCCGTGCCGAGCCACGCCAAGTCGTGCCGCAGGCCGGCATCATCGCGCGGCGGCCACGTAGATCGCGTAGAGTGCGGCATGGCTCGCTGGCTTCGCTCCCTCGCGATCGGCCTCGTCGTCCTCGCTTGGGGGTGTGGCGAGACGGTGGTGACCCCCGCCTCGCCTGGCTCCGCGCACGGCGACGCCTGCGGTCCCTGCGGCGCCCTGAACTGCATCGACGACCGCCGCTTTCCCGGCGGCTACTGCAGCGAGGCGTGCGACGAGGGCGCCTGTCCCCCGGGGGCCACCTGCGTGGAGGACTATGGGACACCGCTCTGTTTCCGCGCCTGCGACGGGGCCGCGGACTGTCCGAGGCGCGAGTACGCCTGCTTCCGGGGCGCCTGCCGGCCGCCGTGCACGGCCGACCTCGAGTGCGGGGCTGGGGCGCGATGCGAAGCGGGGAGCTGCGTCGAAGGTTGCGGGAACGACGAGGAATGCAGCGCCGGCGAACGCTGCGACAGCGGGCGCTGCGTCCCCGGCCTCGGCGACCTGGGCACGGACATGCCGCCTGCGGACCTCGGGACCGACGTCGGCCCCGGAGGCTGCGACCCAGCGCGCTGCCCCGGGGTCTGCTTGCCCCTCGGGGGTTACGGCGGGCGCTGCGCGACGCGCTGCGCGGCGTCGAGCGAGTGCCCCTTCCCGGGCCTCGACCGCTGCGCCCCCGTGGACTTCGACGACGACGGGGACGGATCCGTCGACCGGGTGGAGCTCGCCTGCGTCCGCATCAACGCCGAGGGAGCGCCTCTCGCCGGCCGCTGCCGCACCAGCAGCGAGCTCGCCGATTGCGCCAGCCGCGCCTGTATCGCGCGGCAGTGCGTCGAGGCATGCACGCGCGACACGGACTGCCTCGCGGGCCAGCAATGCCTCGACGTCGTGGACGGGCCGGCCACGCTTCGCCTCTGCGGCTATGCCCCCGCAAGCGGCGTCATCGACGTCGAGGTCGCGTCCTTCGACGTCGGCGGCGGCGTCGGCCGTGGGGGCGCGCTGGCGCTCGCGCCGGACGCGCGGAGCGTGATGCTCCTGGCGACGCGAAGCGGGGGTCTCGAGCGGCCCCTGGCCTTCACGACCGTCGTCAACGCCGCGGGCACGGAACTCTACTCCCTCGCGGACCTCTCCGCGGGCGTGGACCCGCCGCTGCGCTGGATCCCCGGCGACACGGAAGAGGTCGCGGCGCTCCTGGCCCCGAACTCGACGGCGGACCGGCTGGCGTTCTTGCCCGGGCGCCTCGAGTTCGGCGTGGTGGGCCTCGGGCCCCGGGACGACGTCCGGCCCACGAACGTGCGCGTCCGCGCTCGGGTCCTGCGCGGCCGGGTCCCCACGGCGGGTCGCGTCGCCCTCGACGTGCACCTGGGTCCCGGCCTCGTGGGTCTCGACGCGGCATCGGCAGCCGGCAACACCCGGCTCCAGGACACGCTCGAGCGGGCCGGAGACATCCTCGACGCCCGCGGCCTGACCCTCGACGTCGCCGGCGCGCGCTACTTCGATGTGCGCGGCGCGCGCTTCCAGACCATCGACTCGACGGACGGCACGGACTCCGAGCTCTCGGATCTTTTTCGAACCACCGCTCCCGGCAGCGACGACCGGCTGGCGGTCTTCTTCGTCCGGAGCATCAGCGGGGGCTCGGGATTCGCAACCCTCGGCGTGGCCGGCGCCATCCCCGGGCCCGCAGGACCGCCGGGCACGGGCGAAGGCGGCGTCGTCGTCGCCTTCGACGAGGCCGTGGTCGGCGACGCGACCTTCGCCGGGCAGGTGCTCGCGCACGAGCTCGGCCACTACTTCGGTCTCTTCCACGTCACCGAGCGCCTGCCGGCTTGCGGACCCGGCGAGTCACCGCCGAGCTGCGCGCCCTTCGGCGGAGCGGACGTGCTGGCCGACACGCGCACCGGCGACGAGCGCAACCTCATGCACTGGACGCCCACCATGGCCGGCGGGACGCCCAACGTGCGCCTGAGCGAGGGCCAAGGCTTCGTTCTCCTGCGGCATCCGCTGGCCCAGACCGCGCCCTGAGCTACCTCAGGCCCATGACCTCCCCGGAGCAGGAGCCGCGCGAGCCCCACGCGCACCGCCGCGTGCTGATCACCGGCGCGGCTGGTGGCGTGGGAGCGGCGCTGGCCCGCGAGCTCGCGGCCGGCGGCGCGCGCCTGGCCCTCGTGGACGCGGAGACCGACGCCGAGGGGCGACCTTTGGCCGAGGGGGACGGGCGCCTCGGGACCCTCGCGCGCGACCTCGGCCCGGCCGTGGTGTTCTCCGCGCGCCGGGACGCCGGCGAGGCCGAGGCCTTCGTCGCCGAGGCCGCGGAGGCGCTCGGAGGCCTCGACGGGGCCGTCGCCTGCGCCGGCCACCGCCGGGACCGCAGCCTGCTCCGGCTCCAGGACCAAGACCTCGCGGACGCGCTGGCGGGCCCGCTCGTCGGGGCGGTGCGCCTCACGCGCGCCGTGGCGCGGCATTTGAGCGAGGCGCGCCGGCCCGGCTCCGTGGTGCTCTCCACCTCCCCCTCGGCCTTCTTCGGGGTGGCCCGGCAGAGCCACCACGCCGCCGCGGCGGCGGGCGTCGTGGCCTTCGTGCGCTCCGCGGCCCTCGAGCTCCGGCGCCAGGACATTCGCGTGAACGCCGTGGCCCCCACGGCCCGCTCACGGCTCACGGAGGACCTTCCCCTCTTCCAGCGCGTGCGCCCGGGAAGCCTCGGGCCCGAGCATCCGGCGCGGCTCATGGCCTACCTGCTGTCCGAGCAGGCCGGCGGCGTGCACGGCGAGACGCTCGGCGTCGCCGGGGGCCGGGTCTACGCGCTCCAGGCACGGGAGAGCACCGGCGCCTTCGCGAGCCCGGGCCCCTTCGGCTACGTCGAGCTCGGCGAGCGCTGGGACGAGATCGTGGCGTAGGCCTGAGCCAGCGTCGCGAACTCCTCGACGCTCAGCGTCTCCCCGCGGCGCACGCCGTCGATGCCCGCGACCTCGAGCACCGCGGGGGCGGGCACCGGGAGCACGGAGAGCGCGTTGCGGAGCGTCTTCCGGCGCCGACCGAAGGCCGCGCGGACCACATCCCGAAAGGCCGGCGTCTCGTCGGCCCGTGCCACGGCCCGTGGGCGGAGCCGCAGCACCGCCGACGTGACCTTGGGGGCCGGGAAGAAGGCGCCGGCGGGGACGTCGCGGAGCGCGTCCACCTCGAAGCGCGCCTGCACGAACACGGACGGCACGCCATAGGCCTTGGTCCCGGGCTCGGCGACGAGGCGGAGGAGCACCTCGCGCTGGACCATGAGCACGGCCCGGTCGAGGTGGGATGCCTGCTCCACGAGGCGTTGGAGGATGGCCCCGGTCACCGCGTAAGGCAGGTTGCCGGCCAGGGCGACGGGGAGGGCCGCAGGCGAGAGCGCCCCGTGGGCCGCCAGCGCCGAAAGGTCGAGCGCCGCGGCGTCGCCCTCGCGCACGCGCACCGGCGCGCCCGACAACTCCTCGGCCAGCACCGCCCGCATGTCCGCGTCGAGCTCGAGGGCAAGCACGTCCGCCCCGCGCCGCAGGAGCGCCGCCGTCAGGGTCCCGAGGCCTGGGCCGAGCTCCACGACGGCCTCGCCGGCCACGGGAGCCACCGCCGCGGCGATGGCCTCCACGACGGCCTCGGAGACGAGGAAGTTCTGCGAGTAGCGACGCTTTGCGTGCAGGCCGTGGCGCCGGAGCACGCGGCGTGGATCCTCGAAGGCGCGCCAGCGTTCGCTCATGCGGTCCGCCCGCCGGGGCCGACGAGCTCGGCGCGCGCGCCGGCCGCGCGCACGCCATGGGCCAGCTCCCGGAGCCGGCGCCGCTCGCTCGGCGCCTGAAGGTCCCGGAGCAGGTCCCCGAGGTCCCCAGGCGGGGCGCCGCCGGGAAAGCGCGACGCATCGTAGAGTTGGAAGATGACGCGATGGCCTCGCGCCCGGGCGAAGCGCACGGCGCCGAGGAGCGCGTCCGTCACGCGAACGCCGTCGAGGTCCGTCAGGACCCGGACCGTTCCGGCGGGCCCGCGGGCCGCAAGGCGGAGCGCTTCGGCGAGGGCCGCGGCCTTCGCGCCGTCTTCCGGATCGGCGCGGTGCGGAAGAGGCAGGCCACGCTCCTGACAGAAGCGACGAAGCACGCGTTCGCCCGGGTCCTTGGCGACGACGCGGCGCGCGTCGAGCGTGGCTCCGAGCACCTTTCGGGCGTGGGCCACGAGGCCGGCCAGCTCCACCTTGGTCCCCTGGGCGCCACGGCGGAAGTAGTCCACGCCGTCCTGCTTCCGCACGTAGCGGGCCACGCGCGTGGCCAAGGTGCTCGCGTCGATGTCCGTGAGGTCCTCGTCCACCAGATCCGTCGCGCCCAGGAGCGCGTCGTAAAGCCGCAGGCGCTGCGCCGCGCCCTCCCCGGCCGGCACGTGGTGCACGACCCGGGCACCGAAGGTCACGAGCCCCACGCGGTCGCCGGCGTCGAGGCCACGCCGGGCCTCGCTCGCCGCCACCTCGAGCGCGTCGTCGAAGGGGCGCTCTCCGAGCGGACCTCCCCGCATGGTGCCGCTCACGTCGACCACGAGGAAACGCGACTCCTGCACCTCCTGCTCGACCTCCCGCACCATGAGCCGGCCCCGGCGCGCGCTGGCCTTCCAGGCGATGGCCTTGAAGGGGTCTCCGGGCTGGAGATCGCGGAGCTCGTGGAGCTCGGTGCCGCCGCCGCGACGGCGTGACGAGGCGCGCCCGGCCCGCTCGGCGCGGCTCCTCAGCGGCGCCCGATGCCGGGAGCGTGCAGCGGC
>JBCCAW010000127.1:0-12165 GCA_039814655.1 Myxococcota bacterium
CGACCCGCGGTCGGTGCGCCGCACGAGCCGGCGCACGGGGTTGCACACGGACGCGAGCCACCGCTTCGAGCGCGGCGTGGACCCGAACGCCGTGCCGGCCGTGCTCGCCCGGGCCGCGCAGCTCATGGCGGAGCTCGGCGGCGGCGTGGCGCTGGCCGAAGGCCTCGACGTGGTGGCGCGGGCCCAGGAAGCGCCGCGCATCACGCTCCGCCGGGCGCGCCTCGACGCGCTCCTCGGCTACGCGGTGCCGAAGGACGTGCCCGCCCAGGTGCTCACGGCGCTCGGCGCCACGGAGGTCGAGGAAGACGACGCCTCGGTCACGGTCACGGCCCCGAGCTGGCGCCCGGACTGGCATCGCGAGGTCGACCTCATCGAGGAGGTCGCGCGCATTCACGGCTACGAGCACGTGCCCACGGCCGTGCCCCGCGTGCGCCCTTCGGCCACGGGCACGGCGCCGCGCATTCGCTTCGAGCGCGCGCTCCGCGAGCAGGCGGCCGCGGCGGGGCTCTTCGAGGCCGTGTCCTACAGCTTCGTCTCGCCGGCCGAGCTCGCGGCGGCGCGGGCGCCGCTGAACACGGTGGCGCTGGCCAACCCGCTCAGCGAGGAGCGCTCGGTGATGCGCACCTCGCTCCTTCCCGGCCTCGCCGCCGCGGCGCGCCAGGCGCTTCGCCGGCAAGCGCCGGAGGTGCTGCTCTTCGAGCTCGGCCGGGTCTTCGCGCCCACGGGCGAGCGGCTCCCGGAGGAGCGTCCGCGCCTCGGCCTGCTGGTCGCGGGCCAGACCGGCGGCTGGATCGGCGCCGAGCGGGACCGGGATTTCTACGATCTGAAGGGCTTCCTCGAGGCCGTGCTCGCCCCCGGCGGCCTCACGGCCACGCTGACGGCCGGCGCCCCGGACGCGCCGTGGCTGCACCCGAAGCGCCAGGCCACGGTGCACCTGGGCGGCACCGCGGTCGGCAGCGCCGGCGAGCTGCACCCGGAGGTGGCCGACGCGCTGGAGCTCGAGGGCGTGCGCCTTCACTACGCGGACCTCGACGTGGGAGCGCTTTTCGTGGCCCTCGAGGCCGCCGGCGTGCCCCAGGCGCCGGAGCTGGCGCGCTTTCCCGCGGTCACCCGGGATGTGGCCCTGCTGGTCGACGATGCGCTCGAAGCCGGCGCCGTGGGCGCGGCGCTCGCCGAGGCCGGCGGCGCGCTCGTCGAAGGCGTGGCGCTCTTCGACCTCTACCGAGGCGACAACGTGCCGGCGGGCAAAAAGAGCCTCGCTTTTCGGGTCACCTACCGGGACCCGGCCGGCACGCTCACGGACAAGCGCGTGGACAAGGCCCACGCCAAGGTCCGCAAGGCCGCGGAGAGCGCGCTCGGGGCCACGCTCCGCTGAGCGCTTGCGCCGAAGCCAGCCCCCAAGCCGGCGCCGACGACGCGTCATGCCGTGAAACGCCGCAACCGATTGATATCCGTCGCCAATCGTGGTTATTAGTGACACTGCTCAGCGCGCCCGCAGGCGCGGATGTCGAGCGGAATGACCAAGGGGCAAGGGACCTCGATGACGAAGGCCGAGATCATCGACGCCATCTACGAGAAGGTTGGCGGCTTCTCGAAGAAGGAAGCCGCCGAGCTCGTCGAGGCCGTCTTCGACACGATGAAAGAGAACCTAGCCGAGGGGGACAAGATCAAGATCTCCGGCTTCGGGAACTTCGTCGTGCGCGAGAAGAAGGAGCGCACGGGCCGCAATCCGCAGACCGGTGCGCCCATCCCCATCAGCGCGCGGCGCGTGCTGACCTTCAAGCCCAGCCAGGTGCTCAAGAATGCGCTCAACCCGCACAAAGAGCGGCTGAAGCGCGAAGCCATGGCGGACGACGACGACGGCCCCGATTCGGGCGACGCCTGAGCGACCTGGGGGCATCTCGAGCCCGCGAAAAAGCCTTGCTCCGCCGGCGGCGTCGGCTAGTGTCTGCGTCCCCCGACCGGTCCTCGGACCGGTCTCGGCCGGGGCGTAGCGCAGTCTGGTAGCGCACCATACTGGGGGTGTGGGGGTCGCTGGTTCGAATCCAGTCGCCCCGACCGGCGGAAGCCTGGAGTCGTCTGACGGCTCCAGGCTTCGTTTTTGTCGCACCGCTTTTTCGCACCGCTTTTTCGCACCGCTTTTTCGCACCGCTTTTTCGCACCGCTTTTTCGCACCGCTTTTTCGCGGCAAGTGTCACGCGATGGGGCTTGGCGCCGGGAGCCCGATGCCGGAGGTTTTCCCCATGAGCAGGCCGCTTCTCCTCGCCTCCAACGACGACGGCTACGACGCGCCGGGCCTCGTGGCGCTCGTGGAGGCGCTCCGCGCCTGGGCCGACGTGGTGGTCGTAGCCCCCAAGCACGAGCAGAGCGGACAGAGCCACGCCATCAGCCTGCACCACCCGCTGCGCCACGAGGTGATGGGCGAGGACGTGCATGCCATCGACGGCACGCCGGCGGACTGCGTGTATTGCGCGCTCTACCGCGAGGACCTGCTTCCGCGGCGCCCGGACCTCGTGGTGAGCGGCATGAACCACGGCCCGAACCTGGGCTCGGACGTTTACTACTCGGGCACGGTGGCGGCGGCGCGGGAGGGGGCGCTCCGGGGCGTGCCAGCCATCGCGTATTCGATGGTGGGTCAGGAAGGGCGCGGGGCCTGTGCGGCGCTGGCCAGCGCGCTCGCCAAGCGCATGCTCGAGGCCGTGCGGCCGGAAGGGCAGGCGGCGCTGCTCAACGTGAACTTCCCGCGCGTGGAGGAGGGCGGCACCTTCCCGGGCGTTCGGGCTACGCGCCTCGGCCGCCGGCACTATTCCGAGGGCGTGGACGTGCGCCGGGACCCGCGCGGCCGCGAGTACTTCTGGATTGGCCTGCCCGGCGCCCCGGAGCACCGGCCCATGGACGGCTCGGACACGGACGCCATGGACGCGGGGCTGGTGAGCGTCACGCCGCTCTCGCTGGAGGCCACGCGCGGCGACCACTTTGGGCTGGCGAGCTTCGTGGCGGGCCCGCGTTCTCACGCCGCCGAGTAGCGTGCTACGCCGGCGGCCATGAGCGACGCGCGTCACGAACTGCTGAAGAGCCTCATCCGCGACGTCCCGGACTTTCCCAAGCCGGGCATCCTCTTCAAGGACATCACGCCGCTCCTCGCGCACCCGGAGGGCTTCGTGGCGTGCCTCGATCTCCTGGCCGAGCACGCGCAGGCGAGCGGCGCCGAGGCGCTCGTGGGCATGGAGAGCCGGGGCTTCATCTTCGGCGCGGCGCTCGCGGCCCGGCTTGGGCTGCCCTTCGTCCCGGCGCGCAAGCCCGGCAAGCTCCCGGCCCCGGCGGCCCGTGTGGAGTACGCGCTCGAATACGGCACGGACGCCCTCGAGATGCACCTGGACGCGCTCGCGCCGGGGCAGAAGACGCTCATCGTCGACGACCTCATCGCCACCGGGGGCACGGCCCGGGCCACGGCCGAGCTGGTCGCGAAGGTGGGCGGCGAGGTGGTCGGCTTCGCCTTCGTCATCGAGCTCACGTTCTTGAGCGGCCGCGAGAAGCTTGCCCCGCACCCGGTGCACGCGCTGCTGACCTACTGATGCGCGGCGCATGGCTCATGGTGCTGCTCGGCCTCGGTTGCGGCGGCGACACCGGATGCGGCGTCGACACCGGCTGCGGCGGCGACGCGGAGCGCGGCTGGGAAGGCGCCTACGTCGGCCAGCTCTCCCAGAGCGCGCGCTTCACCGTGGAGGGGCGGCTCCGCGTCGCCGGCGGCGGCGCCGACAACACGGAGCTCCGCGTCGCCAAGGTGAGCGCGGGCCGCTACCGGCTCGAGATGCCGGGCTGCGCCGCGGAAGCGGACGTGAGCGGAGAGCGCCTCCACGTGGACCCGCGCACGCAGTGCACCTGCGTGGCCGGCGACGCGGAAGCCCCGGCCACGGTCGCGGGCCAGGCCACCCGGGCGGACGGCCAGCTCCGCGTGACCTTGGAAGGCACGACGGCCGAGGGCGCCTGCGAGTGGAGCTTCACCGCCCGCCCCTGAGCGGTGTGCGGTCCGACGGGCCCGTGCTCCGAGCCAACGCGGCGCGGCGCCAGAGCCCACGCTCGGGGCCTCAGAGTGCGCACGGGAGCGCGGCTTCGAGGCGGTTCAGCTCTCGGAGGAGCTCACGCATCGGCTCCGGCGCCGGCGCGCAGCCGATACAACCCGGCCCGACGGAGAGCGTTCGTCCGTCCGCCGTGAGCGTGTACTGGAAGCCCGTCCCAGCGAGGTCGACCTCGTCCTCGAAGGCGCGCCGGACGCTCTCGTCCTGCAGCAGCGCCGCGATGCGTACGCTGGAAGGCGCCTCGCCCGCGTCGTCGCACGCCACGGCTTCGACGCAGATGCGCTCGCGTTCCGGTCCGCCGAGAGCAGCGAGGGTGCTTTCCAGGCGTTCACACCCGGTCAGAAGCAGTCGCGCTTGGGCCACTCGCAGGCCCCCGATGCTCGACCACGAGAGTTCGCGGACCGGACACTCCGGGCACCCGGGCCCGGCGTCTGGCGGCGTCCCCGCGTCCGGTGACGTTCCGCCATCCGTGCGCGTCGGGCCGTCCGCGCGCATGTCCGAAGGGCCGGTATCCGCGTCGAGGAAACAGTCGCAGTCGACGATGCACCCGTCGCGGTCGCGCACGGGAATGCAACCGCCTACGCACTGCAGGTCCGCACAGCCGGGACCTTCGTCGGGGGGGCCGAAGTCAGTCGGCGGCGGCGTCTCATCTGGTCCTGGCTCTGGGGAAGGTCCCGTCACTACGGATCGAGAGCACCCGCTTCCAAGAAGCAGGAGTGCGACCAGGAGACGCACTGGCGTCTTCCCAATAGCGCCAGAGTGAGTCAGTCCTAGGTCGGTCCGCATGCGTGCGAGCTACGCAAACACCGCGCCAGGGTAGTCGGTCCGCCCCCCCTGGCGTCGGTTGCGGTAGCGCTGCCGGGTCCAAGCCTACGGTCCGGTTCGGGCCGGCGCGGCCCAAGCGCAGACCGAAGCCCGCCGAACGAGCCCTGAAGCTGACGCCCGTCCCGGCCGTGCTACACCGCGCTTCCCTGCCCCCGTAGCTCAGCTGGATAGAGCAGCGGCTTCCTAAGCTGAAGGTCACACGTTCGAATCGTGTCGGGGGTGCCGAAATACTCCCACAGGTTACCGGCTTGGGTCGCTGACCACTGGACCCATCCTGGACCCAGGTTTCGCGTGCGGGTTCGACGAGGGCCTCGTCTGCGAGGTGCGCGTATCGCTCGGTGAGCGTGATCGTGGAGTGCCCGAGGACATCCCGAACCTCGGGGAGGTCCCAGCGCCGCCCCCACGTGCCGATGAGCAGTTGCGAATGCCGCGGTGTGGCGCAGGTCGTGGAAGCGAAGGTCGCGGGTGATGCCCGCCTTCGTTTTCGCACCGGGACTCACCGGGCGGACGCGCCGGCCCTCGGCGTCCAGGTGCCACTGCGGCCGGTCTTACCAGCCGGCGACGTGGCTCGAATGCGCCATCGTCGCAGAGCGCTCCGCGGGCAACACGAGGTCGCGGTGACCGGTGCGTCGCCGACCACCAGGGCGCCGAGCACGCCGTGGCTCACTTCCGCCTCAACGTCGTCGGTGTAGCGGATGCGAAGGGCGCAGGCGCCGCGGCGCACCCAGCGCTCGGACTCGATACGGGGCATGGCGTGGGGAAGGGTAGCGCGGAACGACAAACCCCCGCGCTCGAGCGGGTCGAGCACGGGGGCGTCGGTGTGTGCGCTACTTGGTCCCCGGAGGGTCAACGCCGCTAGAACTCTGATTCTGTTGGCTCGGAGGACCGTCGTCAGAGTGCCGCTCGGGCTCCCGGGTGATGCGGGCTCCTAGCGCTCAGCGATACTGGAAAATGCAGTTTCTGCCTGGAGGCCCGTGGTGGGCGTCCATGTCATTGGGGAAACCCCCGTCGTAGAAATCCTCATCACACAAACGTGGAATCACGAACTCACGGCCCGTTTGGTAGATGTCGCCGACGGTTATGGCTCCACACACCTCTAGATTTCGAACCTCCGAAAAACTGGCAACCATCAATCGACATCGCGCTGGATAGCGCTCGACGTCGGGAGTGCTGTCGATCTCAACACCGGGGTACCCACCGTAAGCACCGTACTCGACGTAGGTATCCGGGCATCCTTCGTTCAGCAGTATATCTAGGTACTCGGTGCAGAATCGATCGGCTTCTTCGGGAGTGTCAAGTTCCGGCAGGGTCAGGTCCTCGAAGGGTCGCGGACGAGGCGGCAGGTAGGGAGTTCCGGTATCGAGACTTGGAGGAACAGCCGTGCCAGGGGTCACATCCTCGACGTGGGCATCCTGAGAGACCGTGGTCTGCGAGCAGGCCGTGGCGAGTAGTAGCACGATAGAATAACGCATTCTCTCTCCATTCGGAACGGAACCATGCCGTTCGTCCGGCCCCTGTAAGTCCAGCCGTGTCAATAGTATGGAGGCAGGAACAGGAACGATCGAGTCGAGCCCACTCCTCCTGTGTTAGTGGCGAAGTCACAGACCGGATCCGAGCCACCAGGGTTGGGGCCACTTCGTGCGTCGCAGATCGGACTGATATAATCGTTGATGCTGCCTACGCCGCCACTCAGGTTCCCGACTCCTCGGGCGCGTAGCCGACCACCACCGCGCCGAGCACGCCATGGCTCACTTCCACCTCGACGCCGTCGGTGTAGCGGATGAGGAGGGCGTGGGCGCCGCCGTGGCGCACCCAGAGCTCGGACTCGATACAGTGCATGGCGGGGAAAGGTAGCGCGGAACGACGAACCCCCGCGCTCGAGCTGGTCGAACGCGGGGGCGTCAGTGGGTGGTGATTACCGTCGGAGCAGCGAACAAGCTGTATGCGGCGAGTCAAGACACGCATCGCCAGCGACTGAGCGCGCTTCGTCCGGCTCGCCGTCACACGCGTACTCCAGCTCGATGAAGTAACAGTCGAACGCATCTCTGAAGGAGCAACCGGGATCGATCAGATCCAATCGTTCGGAGACGAGTGTCTCGCACGTGCTTATGAAGTTCTCGTATCCGACAGGGCCAACCCCGACTCCAGTACGCGCCACGCACTCAGCCCAGGGATCGAGCAGGCCTTCGACCATGAGCTGTTGACAGATAAAATCCCGGTCCTCAGGCGTCTGTGCCAGGCTCAGAGGATCGTCGATGCTCTCTAGATCGCCTGCGGGCGCTCCGGAGGAGCTGGCGCAACTGACCACGGAAAGAAGCGCGGTGAGCATCGCGACTCGATGGGCGAAGTATGGCGGAACTAGGGCGCCGAGCACGCCGCGGCTCACTTCCGCCTTCACGCCGTCGGTGTAGCGGATGAGGAGGGCGTGGGCGCCGCCAGTGCGCACGCGGCGCTCGGACTCGATACGGGGCATGCCGGAGAAGGGTAGCCCGGAACGACGATCCCGCGCGGTCGAGTGAATCGAACGCGGGGGCGTCGGTGTATGCGGCGGTCGCTAGGGGAAGAAGCACCCGAAGGCGTCTCTCGCGTCAAGCGCCTCGTCGATGGCGAGATAGTCCGCTTCGGTGACCGTCTCGGGGGGGTTGTCCGCGCAGTTGAGCAAGGTGGTCTCGAGGCGGAAGGGGGCCAGCGCGTCAGCCACCGTCATCTCGCAGTCCGCGGGGACTTCGGGAGGGGACGGGGGCATGCGGCCAAAACAGATGCCTTCCCAGAAGCCGATATCCTCGCGGAAGTCGCTCCATGTTGCGTTGCATTCGTTCCGCCGGTGTACGACGTCGTCAATCATACGTCGGCAAAACTCGTCTTGGAGCTCGGGCGTGAGCAGGTCACGCACGAGCATCCGTTCGAAATCGTCGGCAGGCGTGGCCGCGGGCGCCGACGCCGTACAGGCTGCCGCTGTGCACGCGGCGATGAATAAGCTGATTCGGCTCATTCCTGATAGACCCCGGCGGGAAGCAGAAGTCGTTGGCACTCGAACGGAAGTCGCACGTGCTCGCGCCATCGAGGCAGGCATAGGCGCCGGACTCCTCCCGGAGCAAGTCGCCGCCGCACATGCCGTCTTCGCACGGGCGGCGCGCTCCGCGTCCCCACGGCCGCGATGGAGGTGACGCGCCAGGAGCTCCAGCGGGGCGGGGCACGCCGTCTGGAGGTTCGAGAGCTGGGCGCGCGGGTTCCGCGCCACGCCTATCTTCAGGGCGCTGCCGGGCTTTCCGACGGCGAGGCGCCGAGGTTCCTAGGAGCGCAGGACGAAGTAGACGCTTTGACCGGGCATTACCTGATGCCCTCGACTCTGCGTCGTCCTCAGGCGCCAGCACCGCGCCCGCGAGTGCGGTGACCTGCGCCACGTTCAGCCGTCCGGCGGCGGCGTTCTCGAGCTCCTCGCGCGCCTGGGTCTAGAGTGGATCCAGTGGGGGCATAAGCTCCTGAAATCGCTGAAGAGAAACGACCTTCCTAAACTGAAGGTCACACGTTCGAATCGTGTGGGGGGTGCCGCGTGACGAGCGCCTTCGAGTGCTGCCCGCCTGCCCACGGGCTGCCGGCCGCGCTCCCCGCCGTGCCTGCTGCCTGCCCCCGGGGGACCCGCGCGTAGGCGGCGGGGACCCTTTCGCGCACGCCGGGGACCCATGGCGGTTTCTGGCCCAGGGCGTGCTGTCGCGCGGGTGATGTGCGGACGTTTGGCGGGGGCTTCGTAGCGCGCGCCGGCGACTTCGAGGCGTGTGCCCGGGAGTCCGGCGCGTGCGCCGGGGACGGCGAAGCCGAAGGCAGGCAACTCGCGGGCGGAGGCGCCGAGATGGGGCAGGCCCCGCCCTGCGGCGGCTTCGAAAGGACCCACTCATGGCTCGACTCACCGCCCTACAGAAGGCGGACCGCGTGCTCCGCTTCCTCCTCAGCATGAAGAACCCGCGCATCACCGCGCCGCTCGTGATTCACGGGTTCACCGCGCCCGACCTCGACGAGGGCTGGGCCCTGCTGCGCGCGCTCGCGGAAGTGCGCCTCGACCGGGTCCCGCGCGACTACAGCCTGCCCGCGGCCCTGGCCGAGCTCGACGAGTGGGAAAACGTCTGGTTTCCCATCGCGCGGGCCACGCTGGAGCGGCACCACCCGGAGGCCGCGAGCTTCGTGTTCCGCAACCTTCACCAGACGACGGGCCGGCAGGTCATCCTGGGCGTGGGCCGGTTCATCGCGCGCGTTCGCGCGCTCCCCGCTGAGGCGACGCTGGGCCGCGAAGGTCAGGCCGCGCGCGACCGGCTCGCGACCCGGGGCCTCACGGACGCGCACCTCGACGCCACCGAAGCCCTGGTGGACGGGCTCACGGAGTTCTGTCCGCCGAACGGAAGCCCCGCGGACGAGAGCGCTGCGGAGCAGAGCGTCGCGGAGCACAGCGCCGAAGATGCGCTTTGGACCTGGTACCTCGAGTGGTCCGCCATCGCCCGCGCCCGCATCACCGACCGCCGCCTCCTCCGCAGCATGGGCTTCCTGCGTAGCCGGGGCCCGGGCCAGCGACTGGGCCCCGTCGAGCCCGAGGCAGCTCCGGGCGCCTCGCGCGCGACGAACGCGCCGGCGGATGCGGAAGCCGGGTCGCCAGCGACCGCCGGGGCACCGCTAGGGGCAGCCTCGACGGTGACATGAGCCCCCTTGCCGCAATCAGCGAAGGCGAAAACGGAGCGCTACGGGCTCGCCCGCCCGCAAGACGACCACGTTCGCCTCGGGCCTCTCCGTGAGCAGGAGCGCCAGGTACTCGCGCACCGTCGCGTTGCCGAGGGCGTCCATGGGCTCGTCTCCCACGACCACGATCACGTCGCCGCGCTGGAGCCCCGAGCGGTCCGCCGGGCCGTCCCCGCCGAGACCGACCGGTGAGTCGTTGGCCAACTCACCGGCGTGGGGTTCAGCCTGCTCGGCTCCCGCCGACCCTTTGCAGGTGGACGCCCTGAAAGACCGTGAAACATCTTTGCGAGAGAGCCTCGAACTCAACGCCCAGCTGCTCGACGCGCTCGAATCGAAGCTCGTCGGGCTGGAGCAGGTGACCGAGGCCCAACGCGCGCGCGTCGCGCAACTCGCCGCGGGTTTGCTGGCCGTTCGAAGCGCGGAGACGAGAGCCCCGGAGCAGGACGGAAGCTCCGCGATTCTCGCCGAGTGAGACGGCCCCTGGGGCCCGGCGTGCATGGTCTCCTCAGGGCGTGAGCACGTCTTGGCGGGGCGGTTCCCATTCGGCGAACCAGTCCGTGCAGCGGTCGTTCAGCTCCAGCTCGGCCCAGCTCACCTCCGGCTCCATGTCGTAGCGGAGGTCGCCGAGGAGCGGCGGGTTGCCCGGGCGCCAGAAGGGCACGCGCGCGAAGTTCATAAACACCTCGGCCTCGCAGTAGTCGCGGACCAGCGCGCGTAGCTCCGCCCCCGTGCCCTGGAAGCGCTGCCCGAAGCGCAGGCCCGCGTCGCCCTCGATGCTTGCCGGCACGAGCGGCGCCGTGCGCGCGCCCGGCGCTGCCGTGCACGGGCCCGGCGCAAAGACGCTCGGCAGCAGGCTGAGCTCCAGCGTCCGCACCGCGTAGGCGTCCTCCGGCCCCGCCGACACGGCGAAGCCGTTCCAGCAGAGCGGGTTGCCCGGGCCCGGAGCCAGCGCCACCTCGAGCACGCGCTCCTCGGGCGCCCCGCGCGCCAGCGCGTCGCGGACCCGATGCTCGGCCACGGGCGAGAGCAACGCGAAGGTGCCCACCACGAGCGCCATGGCCGCCAGCGTGGGCTCCGCCCGGTCCGGGAACGCCCGCTGCACCGCGAGCCCCAGGGCGAGAAGTGCCGTCACGGCCACGGCCGTGCCCTTCGTCAGCGGCACCGGCGCCAGGCCCCAGACGAGCGCGAGCAGCACCGCGGCCAGCACGCCCGCCGTGACCCGCCCGGCGCGGGAGCCCGCGCCCAGCAGCGGGAGCGGCAGCATCACCGCGAGCAAGAGCGGCTCCACGATGAAGAGCGTGTCCCCGTAGAACCAGCGCCCGCTCAGCGGGAAGAAGGGGTGCACGCCGTAGTTGTTCAGCGCGTCGAAGCCGATGTGCAGCAGCGCCGAGAGCGCCCCGAGCCCGAGCGCGAGCCGCCGCGCGCGGCCCTCCACGCGGAGCAGCCGGCACACGAGCGCCGCGATGGCCAGCCCCAGCGGCACCGCCAGCAGCAGCGTGTGCGTGTGGCCCCGGTGGTGCGAGAGGTAGACGAGCTTCGGGTCGTTCGCGAAGGGCGTGATCAGCAAGTCCAGGTCGGGCCCGTTGCTCGCCAGGACGCCCGTCCAGCTGAGGGCGCGGCGCGCGCGATGGGTCGCGGCGAGGTCCTGCTCCGGCGGCTGCTCCTGGGCGCCCGGGCCGAGGCGGCTCCCCGCCGCGCGACCGAGCACGTAGCCGATGAGCCCGTGGGTGACGTTGTCCAAGGCCCGGAGACTTAGCACCCCGGCCTCCGCGCGGGGCGCTCCCGGCGGGTCATGGCGCCCCGGGGCCGCCTCGCTTCCCGCGCGCGGCCGTTCTTCCGGCGCGCGCTCTTTCTTCCGGCGCGCATCCAGTTCTTAGGGTGCGCGTCAAATTCTCCCGGCCTCGTGCATCGTAGGCTGAGGGCGGCCGCCCTCACGACCAAAAGACACCCCGGAGACCCGCATGCCCAAGTACCTCTGCCTCCAGCGTTCGCTCCCGAGCCCCGACGCCGAGCCCCCCTCGCCGGCCGCCATGAAGGCCATGTACGCCGAGTTCAGCGCCTGGATGGCGCTCTTCGAGGACCAGCTGGTGGACCCCGGCGGCAAGCTCGGCGCGGGCACGGTCTGCGCCGACCCCTCGCAGGCCGACGGCCCCTTCGTCGAGGTCAAGGAGCTCGTCGGGGGCTACATGATCGTCGAGGCGGACGACCTCGAAGGCGCCCTCGCGGTGGTCCGCGCCTGCCCGGGCCTCATCCGCCCCGGCTCCGGCTGCGAGGTCATCGCCATTCAGACGCCATGAGCGCGTCCGCGCCGGAGCCGGCCGCCCTGCGCGACGCCGCCCGCCACGTGGTCGCGGTCCTCGTCCGTCAGGCCGGCGTCGCGCAGCTCGCGGCCGTGGAGGACGCCGTGCAAGGCGCGCTCGCCCTCGGCCTCGAGCGCTGGCCCGGCGAAGGCCCGCCGCGCGACCTTCGCGCCTGGCTCTACCGCGTCGCGCAGCGCCGGCTTCAGGACGGGCGCCGCAAGGGCGCGCGCCGGCGC